>NZ_JAUMYS010000030.1 GCF_030528505.1 Tannerella sp. | reverse complement strand
CCCTTGTGCAGCTTGCAGCACGGGGGATTCCTTTTTGTATGAAAACAGGAATGCTGTTTTGTGCCGCATCAGAAAAACAGTCGATGAGACAAATGCTATTACGTGGTTACCGTCTTGGGAGCGATGAGGTAACGACTAAGTCGTCTTATCTTCAATCCGTATCTGAAATCGAATCCTGTCGAGCTTCGCGGCCTGTCATTTCTTTCAGGTACGTTTCGATATGACGTTTTTTCTTTTCTTCCAGAATCTCGTCGGTGGCAATCAGGATGCCTGTTTCTTCGACATTGCCGAACTCGCGGTTGATGGCTGTGCCGAACGTGCGCATCTTAGGCGAAAGGCTCATATACGCACTGACTAAGGGAGGGACATTGATACCGTATTTCCTCACTTCGTGATTTAACACTCTGAGGTTGTCTTTGAAGTGATCGTGGCAGAAAAGTTGCTTCATTTTCTCTTCGTCCATTCCCGTCTGTAGGGGGGAGATCGGCTCAACCAATTGGTCGGGGTCAGGGAAATGCAGGCGGAGAAAGTATAGAATCATATCTCGCGCTTCCACGTTGTAGGTCGTGTACATCGTGACTTTTCCATAGAAATATTTCATGGCCGGATCGATGACCGTCAATGCGCCTAATCCGTCCCACAAGTTATCGAGAACAAAAATCCCTTTGGTTCGTCCGAGCGTTGCCTGATAATCGAGCGAAACGAACGAGCGTCCCAGCTCAACCGTATAAGGCAGGTAATCGGCCAGAAAACGTTTCGAAAAATGAAATAGATGTGCCGTAGCCAGAATGGGTTTTCCCGCCGTATCGTATTGCACATCCGACCCGAAGAGAAAACGATAGCCCCCCAGTATTTGCTCGTCTTCCGGGCTCCAAACAATCAGTTGGCGGTAGCCATGTTCCATGGTGTCGAACTCGTCGATATCAACCGCTTTTCCCGTACCTCCGCCGTAATGACGAAAAGCGATTTCGCGTTGACGTCCGATTTCGCGCATGATGTTCGGAGAGTCATGTGCCGTCACGATATAGATTTCGTTGTCCGATTTATTCGTCCGCCGCAATCGTTTCTCCGGAGTCAATTCTTTTTTCAGCAAGGCCGTTTCGACCGGCCGGATAATTTTCTGCATACGTTTATTTTTCGCTCAACTGATAGACTTTTTGTTTGACCCATTCAGCCCATTCAGCGGGTTTCTTACTCCCGTCGAACGTTTGCCAGGGGATTGGTTTTCCTATATAAACATGAAATGTTTGATGTTTGTTCCGAAACATTTCGTCGGGCAAATAAAGCATTTCAAGATTCATTTTGATGCCCAGTCGCTTGCGGATACGTGCCAGACGATAGAAGAAGTCGGAGTTACGCCCGTCGAAGAAAACGGGGACTACATCTCGATGGTATTTGACGGCGTTTCGCACAAACGACTTTTTCCATTCCGTATCTTCGATGCGCCCGTTTTGTTTGCGTGAACAGAGACCGGCCGGGAAAGTGAGTATTTGACGATCGGAGGCAAAGGCTTCATCGAGCTGTATCGCTGCTTTTTTCGTTTGGGCACCATGCTTGTTGATCGGGATAAAAATGGAGTGCAGATTCGGGATAAACAAGAGCAGGTCGTTGACGAGACAACGAATCTGCTCTCCATATCGTTGGCCCAGCAGAGCTGCCAGACAAATGCCGTCCAGCCCGCCTAACGGATGGTTCGACACGAAGAGATAGCGTCCCTCCGGTGGAGGCAGATGCTTTTCACCGATGAGGCGCATGGTCAGATCGAATTCGCGAATCAGTGCCTGCATGAACGCAACTCCGTCGAGTGCGGCATAGCGCTCGAGGATACGGTTCAATTCGTCCTGATGAATCGTGCGGATCAGATAATTCACGACACATGCAGGCATCTTTTTTGAAATCTCGGGCGCTTTCTCACGTAGGACCCTTCGCACATCAATGATTGGTGTTTGTGTTTCCATCGGACGACAAAGATAAGCAGACGCCTTTTATAAAATCGATTTTTCTGTATTTTTTTGTGTTCTTTTTCTGGAAGAAGTTAGAAACAGACCGTGCGATCGGGTTTCGGATGATTTCGTTTGAACTGTCGAAAACAGGCTTCGGATGGTTAGAAGAAGCGTTGAAATCGGTACGACGACGTCGTAGAACGAAACAACTTGCCGAAGAAAAAATGGGTTGTTGAAAACTTTCCTTCTCAAACGGTTAGCAAATTCTTGAGAATGTGTACTTTTACGCCTTGTTAAGCGTGTTTGCGAAGCGATTGTTTGCGAAAAGACATTGAAAATGAATAAAAAAGAAAGCACTTATCACATCCCGGCTTTGTTCGATGAAAGTCTGGACGGCTTAGCCGTTCGGCCTTCGGGTGTTTATGTCGATGTCACTTTCGGAGGCGGCGGACACAGTCAGGGTATTCTGAGTCGTCTGGGTGAGGAAGGAAGACTTTATGGGTTTGATCAGGACGCCGATGCGGAAGCGAATATTCCGGACGACCGTCGTTTTGTTTTTATTCGTAGCAATTTCCGTTATTTGTCTAACTTTCTTCGTTATCACGGTGTATTGCAGGTCGATGGTGTCTTGGCCGATCTTGGTGTATCATCCCATCATTTCGACAACGAGGCGCGGGGATTTTCTTTTCGCTTCGATCAGGCATTGGACATGCGGATGAATAATCGTGCGGGACAAACAGCTTTCGATGTACTCAATACATATCCGGAAGAAAAGCTAAGCGATCTGCTGTATCGTTACGGCGAGCTGAAGGAAGCGCGAAAAATGGCGTCGATCATTGTGCGGTCGCGCGAAGAACAGCCGATTTCGTCGAGCCAGACGTTGATTGATTTGTTGCAACCCTTCGTTCGTAAAGAGAAAGAGAAAAAGTTCTTGGCGCAGGTCTTTCAAGCCTTACGTATCGAGGTGAACGATGAGATGAATGCTTTGCGCGAGATGTTGCAGCAGGCCTTGAAAGTTCTGAAGCCGGGCGGGCGACTGGTTGTCATCACGTACCATTCGCTCGAAGATCGACTGGTCAAGCATTTTATGCGCAGCGGCAATTTCGAGGGGGAAAACAAACAGGATTTTTTCGGCAACCGACTGAGTCCTTTCCGTTTGATAAATAATAAAGTGATTACTCCTTCGGAAGCAGAGATTGACAGAAATCCTCGTGCCCGGAGTGCGAAATTACGGATTGCAGAGAAAAAATGACACCGCATGAGTGAAGCAAACAAAATAAACCCGAAAAAGAAACGGCAGCTGTCTCCGCTCTATATTCTGGGAGGGGGCATTCTGAAAGAAGATTTCATTGTCAGGCATACGAAGCTGATTGTTTTAATCGTCGGCTTGATGTTTGTATTTATCAGCAATCGCTATACGTGTTTACTGAAACTTCGCGAAATCGATAAATTGCAGCAGGAATTGCAAGATGTGAAATACGAATCGCTGGCTATTTCCGGACAACTGACCGGGAACAATCGTCTGTCGCAGATCGAACTGCTGGTAAAAGAAAGAGGACTCGAACTGAAAAGTCCTCAGACGCCTCCTTATATCATCCAGAAATAAAAGCAGTATGGCGAGGTCTGAAAAAGAAGAAATAGAAAAAAAAGAATCGGGCGACGGACATGTGCTGACACGTTACCTGATTGTTGTATTATTGCTTTTGCCGGCGATAATCGGGATTCTTTTCTTTACTTTCAAGATTGCTTTTGTCGAAAAAGACAAATGGAACAAAGTGGCCGAGAGCCAGAAAAAGCCCAATCGACTGGTGAATCCTAACCGCGGGAATATTTATTCGGCTGACGGCAAACTCCTGGCAACGAGCGTACCCCGATATTATCTGTACATGGATTTTCAGGCCGGCGGATTTCAGAAAGGTACCAAAAAGTCTAAAGCCAATCTCGATACTTTCATGCACTCCCGTCGAGACGGTATCGATTCGCTTTCTTATTATCTTTCCCGAAAGCTTAAAAACCGTTCGGCCGCAGGATATAAGGCGCATTTGCTGCGCGGACTCAAGTCGAAAAGCCGTCAATATCCTGTGTACGAAGGCCGCATTTCATACATCGATTTGAAAGAAATACGTCAATACCCCTTTTTTCGCTTCGGCCGAAACGTGAGCGGACTTTACGAAAAAGAAATGGTGCAACGGCAGAAGCTCTTCGGCACGTTAGCATCACGTACCATCGGCGACATATACAACGAGATCGAAACGGGCGGACTCTCGAAAGGCAAGAACGGCCTGGAGCTCGAATACGACACGCTCCTGCACGGTCAGGCAGGCTACAATTCCGTGAAACGTGTGGGGGGGCGCTGGACGAATGTGATAGAACAAGAACCGGTCGATGGGTTCGATATCCAGACAACCATCGATACGCATATCCAGGATTTGACGGAGAAGGCGCTGGTGAATAAACTGAAAGAGCTTGATGCCGCTTTGGGTATAGCTATAGTTATGGAAGTGCAAACCGGCGAGATTAAAGCGGTCTCAAACATGGAGCGCGTACGTCCCGGCGTCTATACCGAAACGAAAAACCATGCCGTGGCCGACGAAATCGAACCGGGATCGACTTTTAAGGTGGCTTCCATGATGGTAGCCATTGAAGACAAGATATGCACTCCCGAAATGCCGATTGACGTCGGAAACGGAACCTATACCGTCAGGGGACACACCATCAAAGACCATAATGCCGCTCGAGGCGGATATGGAGCGATTACGGCAGCTCAAAGCATCTGGTACTCTTCCAATGTGGGAGTCGCTAAAATCGTATTGAAGGGCTACGGGAATCATCCGAAAAAATTTACGGAAGGTCTCAAACGGGCCGGAGTAGACGCTGATCTCCGTTTGGAAATACCGGGAGCGGGACGTGCCAAAATACGTACACCGGAAAGCCGGAACTGGTCAAGGCTAACCTTGCCGTTGATGTCGTACGGCTACGAAGTGCAAATCCCACCGATCAATACCTTGACTTTTTTCAATGCCATTGCGAACGACGGTAAGATGGTGCGACCCATGTTTGTGAAAAGCATCACCCACAACGGTAAAGAAGTCCAATCTTTCTCGACCGAAGTCATTTGTTCGTCTATCTGCTCTTCCCGTACGCTGAAAATAATACAGGAGATGCTTTACAACGTGGTGAACTACAAAGACCCTGACGGGCGTCGTGACGGTACAGGTAAACCGGCCCAATCGGATGTAGTAACCATTGCGGGAAAAACAGCTACGGCGCAGATTGCCGCATCGAATAAGGAGCATAATGTATCGTTCTGCGGGTATTTCCCTTATGAGAACCCAAAGTATTCGTGTATTGTCGTCGTCTCGCGACCGCGTAACGGATCGCCTTCGGGCGGGTTGATGGCCGGCACGGTCTTCAAAGAAATTGCGGAGAAAACGTATTCGCATCAGATTACGTTAAACCTGCGTACCCTTGCGAAAGAGGCAAGCAGTGTGCCGGTACCTGCCGTGAAGAACGGCGATGCACGCGCCGCGAAGTATGTGATAGAAGAATTGGATATTAATGTATCGTCGAAGCGAATCGCATCCGAATATGCTGTCTACGGGCGTAGTGCAGGAAAAGATACACTTCGGGTAAGAGAGCTGACGATTCGGAAAGGGTTGGTGCCGTACGTCGTGGGTATGGGAGCCAGAGATGCCGTATATGCTTTGGAGAAATCAGGGCTTCGTGTCAGTCTTTCGGGCAGAGGCCAAGTGGTTTCGCAGTCTGTTCCACCCGGTCAGCGAGTCGTGAAGGGACAAACTGTCGAAATCGTATTAAAAGATTAAAGAAACAGAACAATGAAATTAGATAGATTAATAAAGAATTTGTCGATAAAGCGCGTTCAAGGCGATGACGCTTGCGAAATATCGGGCATCCATTCCGACTCGCGTCAAATAAAGGAAGGTATGCTCTTTGTCGCTGTCAGCGGAACGACCGTTGACGGGCATGATTATATCGGAAAGGCCGTTGAGAAAGGTGCTGCGGCCGTTGTCTGCGAGAACATACCGGAACAACTCGGGACATGCGATGTGCCATTCGTTATCGTTTCCGATACGGCTCAAGCCCTCGGCATGCTGTTGGATACATGGTATGATCATCCGTCGTCGAAGCTGACGTTGGTAGGGGTAACCGGAACAAATGGAAAAACAACCGTTGCCACGTTGCTCTATCATTTATTTATCCGCTTGGGATACAAGTGCGGGCTGATTTCTACCGTATGCAACTATATCGGCGAAGAAGCGATACCGACGGATCATACCACTCCCGATGCCGTGACATTGCATGCGCTTGTCGCACAGATGGCCCAAGCCGGATGTGCCTATGTGTTTATGGAAGTCAGTTCACATGCCATCGATCAGCAACGTATCAGCGGACTGACGTATCGAGGTGGTATTTTTACGAACCTTTCTCGCGATCATTTGGATTATCATAAAACGGTTGAGCATTATCTAAAAGCGAAAAAAAGATTTTTCGATGACCTGCCTTCCACCGCATTTGCCTTAACGAATGCCGACGAGAAATCGGGGATGGTGATGTTGCAAAATACGGCCGCAACGAAACGGACTTATTCATTGCAAACCGTCGCCGATTTCAAAGGGAAAATATTGGAGACGCATTTTGAAGGAACAGAGCTTTTAATCAATGATAGAGAAGTTACCGTTCATTTTGTCGGGCGTTTCAATGCCTCGAATCTGCTGGCTGTCTACGGTACGGCCGTCAGTTTGGGTCAAGATCCGGAGACGGTGCTCGTTGTGCTGAGTGATTTGCGCTCCGTCACCGGACGTTTCGAGACGATTCCTTCCCCTCTCGGATATACGGCGATTGTCGACTATGCCCATACGCCGGACGCTTTGACGAATGTGTTGAACAGTATTCATGATGTATTGCGCGGCAACGGATGCGTTATTACGGTCGTTGGCGCCGGAGGAAACCGGGATAAAGGCAAGCGTCCGCTGATGGCCAGAGAAGCTGCCAAACTCAGCGACCAGCTGATTCTGACCTCCGATAATCCGCGCTTCGAAGACCCGGATGCAATCATAGAAGAGATGCAGGCAGGGCTGTTACCCGGCGATGCGGAACGTACGCTTTGCATTACCGACCGCAAACAGGCAATCAAAACCGCCACTTGTTTAGCGAAGAAAGGCGATGTGATTCTGGTAGCTGGCAAAGGCCATGAAGACTATCAGGAAATCAACGGGATAAAACATCATTTCGACGATCGCGAAATTTTACGAACTATTTTTGCAACTCAACACCCATCATATCACCATGCTTTACGAACTGTTTAACTATCTCGATCAACTAGATATTCCCGGAGCCGGCGTATTTAAATACGTTTCGTTCCGCTCCGTGATGGCGTTTATTTTAGCTTTGTTTATATCGACAAGTATCGGACGACGGATCATCGACAAATTACAAAAACTGCAAATCGGGGAGGTTGTTCGCAACCTCGGTCTTGAAGGACAGATGAGCAAGAAAGGCACCCCGACGATGGGAGGGATTATCATCATCATTGCGATCATCATCCCGATTCTGCTGTTTGCACGGCTTAATAATATCTATCTCATTATTATGCTGATTACGACGGTGTGGCTGGGGACTTTAGGTTTTGCCGACGATTATATCAAGGTCTTTAAAAAAGATAAAGAAGGATTACACGGGCGGTTCAAGATCGTTGCGCAGGTCGGTTTGGGACTGATCGTCGGATTGACGCTCTATTTCAGTCCGGACGCGGTGATCCGTGAGAATATGGAGATACGCAGCGCTTCGGAAGATACCCTTGAAGAAGTAACGTTTCACCCGGATATGATCAAATCGACTAAGACGACTATTCCGTTTGTTAAAAACAACAATTTCGATTATGCGGTTTTGGCAGATTGGGCCGGAGATTACAAAACAGAAGTGACATGGATCATTTTTATCCTGATTACCATCTTTGTCGTGACGGCTGTTTCGAACGGGACGAACCTGACGGACGGTCTCGATGGGTTGGCTGCCGGCAGCTCCGCCATCATCAGCGTGGCGCTCGGGATATTGGCCTATACGTCTTCGCATTTCGAGTTTGCTTCGTTTCTGAACATCATGTTTATTCCCGGAGCGGAGGAGCTGGTGATCTTCGCATCGGCCTTTATCGGAGCCACAATCGGTTTCCTCTGGTACAATGCCTATCCGGCTCAGGTATTCATGGGAGATACGGGAAGTTTGACTTTGGGAGGGATCATTGCGGTCTTTGCCATTATCATTCATAAGGAGTTGCTCATCCCGATTCTTTGCGGAGTGTTTTTCGCTGAAACGCTCTCGGTTATGCTTCAAGTTGCTTATTTCAAGTATACGAAAAAGCGATACGGCGAAGGGCGGCGAATCTTTAAGATGACGCCCTTGCATCATCATTTCCAGAAACCGGGAAAAAGCGGCATACAGGCGCTGATACAGAAACCGTATAATGTCATTCCCGAATCGAAAATCGTCGTTCGGTTCTGGCTTATCGGGATTATTTTGGCAGCTATCGCCATCATTACCTTAAAAGTGCGGTAATCATGAAAAAGCGAATGGTCATATTGGGGGCGGGAGAAAGCGGAGCGGGCGCTGCGGTGCTGGCTAAAGCGAAAGGCTTTGATGTGTTCGTCTCGGATTACGGAAATATCCTGCCCAAATACAAACAGATGATGGAGGAACGCGGAATCCTCTGGGAAGAGGGCGGACACACCGAATCGGCCATCCTGGATGCGGACGAGATTATTAAAAGTCCGGGTATTCCGGATGAGGTGCCGATCGTAAAAAAAGCCATGGAGAAAGGCATCCCCGTCATTTCCGAAATCGAATTTGCCGGGCGTTATACCGATGCGACGATGATCTGTATTACCGGAAGCAACGGCAAGACAACAACGACTTTACTGACGTATCATATCCTCAAAGAAGCGGGGCTGGACGTCGGATTAGCCGGGAATGTGGGCAACAGTTTGGCGTTTCAGGTGGCTGAATCGCCGCATGCGTATTATGTCATAGAGCTGAGCAGTTTCCAGTTGGACAATATGTACGAGTTCAAAGCCGATATTGCCGTATTGCTGAACATCACACCCGACCATCTGGATCGCTATCACCATTGTATGCAGAACTACGTCGATGCTAAATTTCGTATTCTCCGCAATCAGACAGAGAAAGATGCGTTTATCTATTGGAATGACGACCCCATCATCCGAAAGGAAATGGAGCGGCACCCTCCGAAAGCGACAACGTATCCGTTCTCCGATACGTTTCATCCGGAACTGAAAGGCTATATCAAAGAAAAACAAATTATAATCCAAACGTTAAACGGGACATTCACAATGGATCAAGAAGCAATTGCCCTCAGAGGCACGCACAATCTTTACAATACCATGGCTGCCGGCATAGCCGCGAAAATTCTGGACATCCGCGACGAGAAGCTCAGAGCCTCCCTGAGCGGTTTCCCCGGAGTGGCGCATCGTCTGGAGATGGTTGCGCGTATACGGGGCGTCGATTACATCAACGACTCGAAAGCGACGAACGTCAACTCGTGCTGGTACGCCTTGCAAAGTATCAACACCAAGATGGTGCTTATTCTGGGAGGTACGGATAAAGGCAACGATTATTCCGAGATAGAGGCACTCGTATTGAAAAAAGTGCGTGCATTGATTTTTCTGGGAGTAGACAATCAGAAACTGCACGCCTTCTTCGATGGGAAAATCGATCGGATCGAGGATGCTCGCTCGATGGAAGAAGCCGTTAACAAGGCCTACCGTTTAGCCGAGAAAGGTGATACCGTATTGCTTTCGCCGTGCTGTGCCAGCTTCGACTTGTTCGATAATTACGAAGATCGCGGCGATCAGTTCAAGAAGTGTGTACGTAACTTGTAATTCGTCAAGCAAGATGGCACAAACGAATTTGACTAAAAAAGTGTTTCAGGGCGACACGTCGGTATGGATTATTTTCTTGCTGCTCTGTTGCTTCTCGCTCGTCGAAGTATTCAGTGCGACGAGTACGCTGGCCTATAAAACGTCGAATATCTGGGGGCCGATCGTGCGGCATGCTTCTTTTTTGCTGGCCGGTTTCTTGATGATTCTGGGCATGGTACATATCCATTACAAGTACTTTTCTCTTGCGATTCTGCTGATGCCCCTTTCCATCCTGATGCTGGTGGTTACGCCGATCATCGGGGTCAGCGCCAATGACGCTTCGCGATGGCTGGAAATTTTCGGCGTGCAGTTTCAACCATCCGAATTCGGGAAGCTCGCTTGTATCGTATACGTCGCATTCCTGCTCAGCAAGCGCAATAAATTCTCGGAGCAGGCAATTTTTAAATGGATCATTATCGGGGTAGGTATCGTCTGTTTTCTGATACTTCTCTACAATTTCTCGACCGCATTTCTGCTGGGTATGGTGTGTTTGCTGATGATGTTTATCGGACAGATTTCACTTGCTAAAATCGGGAAATTGTTGTTCTACCTGCTTCTGGGGGGCATCGTGCTTGTTGCGGTTGCAACCATCGCTCCGAAAACGGTTGAAAGATTCTTGCCGCGTTTGGAAACGTGGAGCAATCGTCTGATTAAGCATGCCGATGAAAGGGGAGAGGTAGAGAAAGAACAGACGGATAAAACATATGTGATTACCGACGAAAATTATCAGGTTACGCATGCCAAGATTGCTATTGCGCGAGGAGGACTCTTCGGTAAGATGCCCGGACGCAGTGTGCAGCGCGATTTTTTGCCGCAGGCTTATTCCGACTTTATCTTCGCCATCATCATCGAGGAATTGGGGGTTGTCGGCGGAGTTTTTGTTTTGCTGCTGTATATTATGCTCATGATTCGTGTCGGGATTATTGCCCGACGATGCGAAAAACTCTTTCCCAAATATTTGGTGATCGGCTGCGGGCTGCTGATCGTTATGCAGGCCTTGACGAACATGGCGGTTGCCGTTAATCTGATTCCTGTTACCGGCCAGCCGTTGCCGTTGATCAGCCGTGGAGGAACATCGACCATGCTGACGTGTATCTATATAGGGATTATTTTGAGTGTAAGCTATTTTGGCGCAGGCATGGGGCCGGAGGAAGAGGAAGGAGAGAGCGAAGAAAAAACGGAGATGGAGGAGTATGTAGAAAGTACGGGAGAAAATCCTATATTCGCTGTCGAAACGATAGAACAAACAGGGCAACGAACAGGGTATGAACAACTATAAAATCATCATCAGCGGAGGTGGTACAGGAGGGCATATTTTTCCGGCCATATCGATTGCCAACACGTTGAAGCAACGTTTCCCGGACGCGGAAATACGCTTTGTCGGGGCAGACAACCGGATGGAGATGGAGCGTGTGCCAGCTGCCGGATATCCGATCGTCGGGCTGCCTATTTGCGGCTTTGACAGAGCACATCCGTGGAGGAATATCGAAGTGGTGCGCAAACTGCTCAAAAGCCTCCGGATGGCGAAAAAAATCGTTCGTGAGTTTCGTCCCGACATCGCTGTCGGCTTCGGCGGTTACGCCAGCGGACCGGTGCTCTGGGCAGCAGCTTCGGCAGGTATACCGACCCTTATCCAAGAACAGAATTCGTATGCCGGTGTCACAAATAAACTGTTAAGCAAACGGGCCTCTAAAATATGCGTGGCTTACGAAGGCCTGGAACGTTTCTTCCCTGCGGAAAAGATTGTGCTGACCGGTAACCCGGTACGGAAAGATATTGAACACGGTCTCGAAAAAAGAGAAGAAGCATTCGACTACTTCGGATTGGAACCTGCCAGGCCAACCGTCTTGGTGATTGGTGGAAGCCTTGGAGCACGTACGATAAATACGGGAATGTTGAACGGTCTGGAGGCTTTGATCGCTTCCGGCATTCAGCTCATTTGGCAGACCGGCCGATATTACTACGAAGAGATTAAGCGACAATTGGACGGCAGAGATATGCAAGGACTGATTTGGTATTCCGACTTTATTTCGCGGATGGACTATGCTTATGCGGCTGCCGACCTTGTTGTATCACGGGCCGGTGCCGGCACCATCTCCGAGCTGTGTCTGCTCAAGAAACCGGCGATTCTGATCCCTTCTCCCAACGTAGCGGAAGATCATCAGACGAAAAATGCATTAGCCGTAGTCAATCGGCAGGGCGCTGTTCTGCTTCCCGACAAGAATGCGGGTATCCGCTTGGCCGACACGATCAAGGAACTGATGGCCGATACGCAACGGCTTCGGTCGTTCGGCGAACATATCGGGCAGCTCGCACAGCACAGGAGCGCCGAACGTATCGTCGACGAAATTGAAAAACTTATTCGAAAACATTCATCATGAACATAGACCAGATACAATCGATTTATTTTGTGGGGGCGGGAGGTATCGGCATGAGTTCCCTCATTCGCTACTTCCTCGCCAAAGGCATTCGGGTCGGAGGGTATGACCGGACTCCTTCGAAGCTGACGAAACATCTCTGTGACGAAGGGGCAGAGATTCATTATACCGATGATGTAGAGCTAATCTCCGAAGCATTCCGGACGCCCGAGAAAACTCTCGTCGTCTATACTCCTGCCGTTCCGGAGACACATAGCGAGCTTGCGTATTTCCGGTCGCACGGTTTCGAAGTGTTGAAACGTTCGCAGCTACTCGGGCTGATTACCCGTTTGGCACGTGGAATTTGCATTGCCGGAACGCATGGAAAGACAACCGTATCGTCCATGACGGCGCATCTGCTGAAGCAGTCGCATATCGACGGCAATGCGTTCTTGGGAGGTATTCTGAAGAATTACGACAGCAACCTGCTGCTTTCGGAGCACAGCGACCTGACGGTTATCGAGGCCGATGAGTTCGACCGTTCTTTTCATCATCTGAGGCCCTACATGGCAGGAATCACTTCGGCCGATCCCGATCACCTTGATATTTACGGTACCGCCGAAGCTTACCGCGAAAGTTTTGAGAAGTTTACTTCGCTGATCCGTCCCGGGGGAACGCTCATCTTAAAAAAGGGAATCGATCTGACTCCTCGTCTCCAGAACGACGTCACTCTTTATACCTACTCCGCATCGGATGAGACGGCCGATTTTCATGCCGAGCATATCCGTATCGGAAACGGAGAAATCGTGTTCGACTTTCTGGGGCCGGACATTCGCATACCGGATATTTCGTTAGGCGTTCCGGCGCGTGTCAATATCGAAAATAGTCTTTTGGCCATTGCGCTGGCTTGGTTAAACGGCGTCCGTCCCGACGAAATTCGCGCGGCGATGCAATCGTTCGCGGGTGTCGAACGGCGTTTCGATATTCGTTTGAAGAAGGAACATCTCGTCGTGATCGATGACTACGCGCATCATCCGGAGGAGTTACAGAACAGCATCGCATCTGTGAAGGAACTGTATGCCGGGCGTAAAGTGACGGGCGTTTTTCAGCCTCACTTGTACACCCGTACACGTGATTTTGCCGATGCGTTTGCATCGAGTCTTTCGCTCCTCGACGAGCTGATCCTGTTGGACATCTATCCGGCACGTGAGGAACCGATTTCGGGGGTTACCTCGCAAATGATTCTCGACAAAGTGACGATTGCCGACAAACGATGCTGTACGAAAGAAGAATTGCCGGACATCATCGCCAACGGCACGTATGAAGTGCTTCTGATGCTCGGTGCCGGCGATATCGACCGGCTGGTAGAACCTGTCTGTCAAATATTGGAAAGCCGATGAAAAAAATCCTGTCCGTCATCGTAGCCGTCGTACTTTTTTGCTACTTGGTCTTTGTTGTTATCCTGATGAACGGCAAAGAAGAAGATGGCGTGTGCCGTCAGGTGACGGTAGTGGTGAAAGACAGTGCGGACAGGCATTTTATCGACAGACAGGATGTGCTTTCCATCCTTAAACATACGTCGCTTTACCCGCTCAATCAGCGTCTTCGAGATATCAATACCGAGAAGATCGAACGAAAAATAGCCGGCAATGAACTGATCGATCGTGTGAATGTCTATAAAACACCGTCGGGCAACATCAACATCGAGGTTACGCAGAAGACGCCTGTTTTACGCGTTTTCAGCACGCAGGGGAGTTATTATATCGATGAACGCGGACACATTATGCCTGTCAGTCCGCGTTATGCAACTTACCTTCCGATTGCCAGCGGAAATATAGAAAAATCATTCGCGACAACGGATTTATATAAATTTGCACTATTTTTGCAGAAACATGATTTTTGGAACAACCAAATCGAGCAGATTTATGTTTATCCCAATAAAGAGGTGGAGCTGATCCCGCGGGTAGGAGATCATCGCATCTTTCTGGGCGGCTTTGACGACTTCAGGGAAAAAATGGATCATTTGCAGCTCTTTTACGAGCAGGCCATCCCAAAAGTGGGCTGGGAGAAATACAGGATTATTAATTTGAAATACAAAAACCAGATTGTTTGTACAAAAAAATAAACTTATGGTGACAGATTATATTGTAGCGATTTACTTGGGAACTTCTCATCTGGTCGGAATAATCGGGAAGAAAAATGCCCGGGGAACATTTACGCTGGTAGCCGATGAGGTCAAAGAGTCGACATTCTGCATTCAACGCGGATGCATCCATAATGTGGCGGAGACGGCGATTCGTATCAAGCGACTGATCCTGGAGCTGCAAAACAAACTCCCGAATTCCCGTATCGAGAAGGTATATATCGGGATCGGAGGACAATCTCTTCGTACGATCGACCATTCCGAAGTGCGTACGATCAATGCCGATGCTTTCGTGACAGAAGAAGATATCCGACTCCTGAACAATCAGTGCAGGAACTATCATCCGGATATGCTCGACGTGCTGGCTATCGCTCCTCCGGTATATTATCTCGACGACAAGCGTACGAACAATCCGGTGGGCATCCCTTGCAAGCGCATTGAGGCGCGATATAAACTGATTGTTGGACAGCCTATCATCCGAAAGTCTGTTATTAACAGCATCGAAAATCAGGCGCACATTACGGTCGCCGGAATCATCGTCTCACCCCTCGCTTTGGCCGATGCCATGCTGAGTCCCGACGAGAAAGAACTGGGATGTGCGGTGATCGATTTCGGCGCCGGTGTTACTTCGTTGGTCGTTTACAAGAACGGGGCGCTGAAACATTTATCCGTCATTCCGTTGGGTGGCAATCTGATTACACGCGACCTGACGAGTCTCCATCTTGTAGCATCGGAGGCGGAGCGGCTGAAGATCACGTACGGCAATGCCATGCCCGATAAGACACAGGACGGAACAGTCTCCTTGGGAGCTGTGGAAGGAGCCGGCATGCGGGAGATTGATCTGAGCGAGATCAATACTGTTGTTGAAGCGCGTACCAGAGAGATTGTCGAGAACGTCTATGCTCGTTTGGAGGAAAACGGTCTGAAAGACGCATTAGGTGCAGGAATTGTACTTACCGGCGGTGCCGCGTCGTTGAAGAACTTACAGGAGATGGTGCGCGAACGTTTCAGACAGGATGTTCGTTATTCGGCGATTCGAAAAGGACTGCTCGAAAACGAAAACGATATGGTAGGCAATCCGCGCTACATGAGTGCGATTGCCGTTCTGTTACAGGGAACGGAAAATTGTATCGAACTCCTTCACCAACAACGAACGGCTGACTCCGATCCCGTGACGGAAGATGACCACAGCTCGGAGGAGGAAGAGGAGGAAGTGGTGGAGAAACCTGCTCCGCAGAAGCCTTCGAAACAAAAGAAAGGCAGCCTTTTGGGCGGATTCGGAAAATTTGCCAAAGGGCTTTTCGACGAAGATTAAACAGTAGAATAAACGCATACGATTATGAGTAATACGATATTACAATTCAATCTCCCGACAGATACGCGCAAGATCATCAAAGTGGTCGGTGTCGGTGGTGGCGGCGGAAACGCTGTCACACACATGTATAAGGAGGGTATCCATGATGTTTCTTTTGTGCTTTGCAATACGGACAGTCAGGCCTTGTCGCGTTCGGAAGTGCCTGTCAAGATCGCGTTGGGACGCACGGTGACCGAAGGGCTCGGTGCGGGAAATAATCCGGAGCGTGCCGAACTGGCGGCCAAAGAGAGTGAAGAAGAAATCTACGCGATGCTGAACGACGGTACGAAAATGGTCTTCATCACCGCCGGGATGGGAGGCGGAACCGGGACGGGGGCGGCTCCGGTGATTGCTCAAATAGCCAAAGATATGGGGATTCTCACGGTCGGTATCGTCACGATCCCGTTTCTTTTCGAAGGCCCGCCCAAAATCATTCAGGCCTTGAACGGTGTCGAAGCCATCAGCCGGAACGTGGATGCGCTGCTGGTCGTGAACAACGAGCGGCTGAACGAAATCTATCCCGATCTGACCATGCTCAACGCCTTTAAAAAAGCGGACGATACGTTGACGGTCGCGGCCAAGAGCATTGCCGAAATCATCACGCTCGACGGAGTCATCAACCTCGACTTTGCCGATGTCAAAACGACGTTGCAGGACGGCGGCGTAGCGCTGATCAGCAACGGATACGGCGAAGGCGAAGGCCGGCTGGAGCAAGCCATTCAGGATGCGCTCCGATCTCCGCTGCTCAATAACAACGAGATCTCGAATGCCAAGAAGATTCTCTTTAACATTTCGTTCAGCAGCAATACTCAGGAGGCGGACGGCAACGAGCTGCGGATGGATGAGGTTCGCTATATGACGGAATTCATGAAGCAATTCGGCGAAGATATCGAGGTGATTTGGGGAACGGCCATCGACGAGTCGCTGAAAGGCAAGGTTAAATTTACCGTACTGGCTACCGGTTTCGATCTGGAATCGATCCCCGAAATCAAAGACATTCATGACAGTCAGCGCGCGCGTATGAGCGAAGCCGAGATCATGGAAGAAGAAGAACGTCTCCGGACGAAAGAGCGCGAGAAAGAGCTGATCGCGAAATATTACGGCAAGAAATCGGGAAGCAAGCGCATCCCGCATAAGGTCATGCATGCGAGTATTGCCGTGCTGACGGCCAACGAACTCGATGACGACGCGATCATTACCTTGTTGGAAGAGAACCCGACATACAGTCGCGACCCGAAGTTGCTGCTCCGTGCCCGCAGCAAAAATGCCGGAGAGCATCATACACAAGCCCCTGAAGGGCAGATGCCGCAGCCGGGAAAGCCTAAAATCAGCTTTCGAATAGGATAATGCTTCAAACACAAACAATTTAAAATAAACAATATGAATATATTCGATCAGGTTAGTAACGACATCAAAGCCGCCATGCTGGCGAAAGACAAAGTAAGACTGGAAGCCCTACGTAACGCGAAAAAGTACTTTCTGGAAGCTAAAACCGCTCCGGGTGCTGATGATACGCTCACCGATGAGGCGGCATTGAAAATCCTCCAGAAGTTAGTTAAACAAGGTCGCGAGTCCGCCCGCATTTATACGGAACAGAATCGTGCCGACCTTGCCGAAGCGGAGTTGGAGCAGGTGAAAGCGCTCGAAGGTTATCTGCCGAGTCAACTCTCGCCCGAAGCGCTTGAGGCGGAGGTGAAAAAAATCATTGCCGAGGTGGGCGCAACTTCACTCAAAGAAATGGGCAAGGTGATGGGGCTTGCTTCAAAAGCCTTATCCGGTAAGGCCGAAGGCGGAGCCATCTCCGAGGTCGTGAAAAGGCTGCTCGCATGATTACATTTCTTTGCTGCCTGGCCGCGCTGATTGTCGGGTACTTTATCTATGGAGCCGTAATTGAACGTATCTTCGGGATTGATCCGCAACGTCGTACACCGGCTTATACGCGCGAGGACGGCGTCGATTATATCCCGATGCCGACGTGGCGTATCTTCATGATTCAGTTCCTGAACATCGCCGGATTGGGACCGATTTTCGGTGCCATCATGGGAGCAAAGTTCGGCACGGCCTCTTTCCTGTGGATCGTGCTGGGAAGTATCTTTGCCGGTGCGGTTCATGACTTTATGGCAGCTATGCTCTCGCTTCGTCACGATGGAGAGAGCTTGCCCGAAATCATCGGTCGTTATCTGGGGAAGGGCTGTAAGCAGTTTACACGCGGATTTACGGTGCTGCTGATGATCCTTGTCGGTGTCACGTTCGTGGCCGGACCGGCCGGACTGTTGGCCAAGCTCACGCCCGAACATCTGAACGTCACCTTCTGGATCGGCATCATCTTCGTATATTATATTTTGGCTACGTTGTTGCCGGTCGATAAAATCATCGGAAAAGTTTATCCTCTTTTTGCGTTTGCGTTGATTTTTATGGCGATCGGTATTCTCGTCGCTTTGTTGATACGTTTTCCGGTCTTGCCCGAACTCACAGACGGGCTGGCCAACACCAACCCGCAGGCCGATGTGCTGCCTATCTTCCCCATCATGTTCGTCAGCATCGCTTGCGGAGCGATTTCCGGTTTCCATGCCACGCAAAGCCCGCTGATGGCGCGCTGCATACGCACCGAACGACATGCGCGCCCCGTCTTCTTCGGCGCCATGATTACCGAAGGGATTATCGCCTTAATTTGGGCGGCCGCAGCGACGTATTTCTTTCAGGAGAATGGTATGGGAGAGAGCAACGCCGCCATCGTGGTCGATGCGATCACGAAAGAATGGCTCGGAACCTTCGGAGGATTGCTCGCGCTGCTTGGGGTTATTGCCGCCCCGATCACATCGGGCGATACGGCGCTTCGTTCGGCGCGGCTGATCATCGCCGATTTTACGCACATCAGTCAGAAGCCTATCGCGAAGCGACTTCTGATCTCCGTTCCGGTTTTCCTTGTTACGTTCGGCATACTCATTTACAGCCAGAAAGATGCCGGAGGGTTCAATATGATTTGGCGCTATTTTGCATGGACCAATCAGACGTTGGCCGTTTTTACGCTCTGGGCGGTGACGGTTTATCTCGCCAAGAAGGGTAAGTTCTACTTCGTTGCGCTGATTCCTGCGCTTTTCATGACGGCCGTCTGTACCACCTACCTGCTTGTGGCACCCGAATGTTTCGGCTTGCCCATCGGACTGTCGCAGGCCATCGGTACCGGTGCGGCATTGCTCGCTCTGTTACTGTTCTATACTCGCGGACGGACTTCGAAAGTTTGATTTTGGTCTTCCGAAGTCCAACGATGGTCTTCTGAAGTATGAATTTGGACTTCTGAAGTCCAACGATGCTCTTTCGCCCTCCTATGCCAATATAACATAAAAATTATTCGCGTTCATTTGCGGTTATTTGCCTCATTTGCGTTCGGATGATCCGCTAAACCGACTTCGAAGAAAGGGGGAGGACCCGTCAAAAGAAAAAGAGCAAACAACCGGAAGTTGCCTGCCCTTTTCACAAATTACTCTAACAATTAATAAAACGATTTATTTCCACAAATCATTCTGAACCAGATACGGTTTACCGTTTTCATCCACTCCTTTATCTTTAATCTGAGCATCGGGTACAAAGAAATATACCTTGTCGAACGTTGTCGATGCCGAAGCGAACTTCGAGAGGTATTGTTTCTCATACGTTACGTATGCCGAAGTTTCTTTTTGCATCACTTCTTTTCCCCATCGTGCATAGTCGTACCACCGTTGTCCTTCCATGGCCAGTTCCAGCTTACGCTCGAAGCGGATGGCGGCGATACACGTATTCTTGTCCGTAAACGCAGCGTGAGAAGACGGATACGTTTTAACTAAATATTTCTGTCCGTTTCCGTCGGGGAATTGAATGATATTCGCCTCGTTGCCGGCGCGTGTACGGATTTTATTCACTTGCTCCATGGCAGCCGCTAATTCTCCGTCGTTGGCCAGACATTCGGCGTAAAGCAGAATCATATCGCGTACCGAGAGGTACTGCATGTTCAAGGCCACAGCCGGTGCCCAGCCTGCGTATCGGCTGCGCGAAGCAAGGCCTGCCTCTTCTTCGGCTTTCGTCCATACGTGTTTCTTAGGCAGGAAGATCCCGCCATTTCCTTTGTCACGGATTCCGTAGCCGTCTTTAAAACAGATGCCCCAGTCTTTAAACGGAACGCCCTGACGCCCTACAGCGAAGTCGAGACGCGGGTCTACGGCGATCGTGAAGTCATTCTTAAACTGACTGCCGGCCGGCGCGCTTCCGTCGAACACCGACACGCTGGGTTTGCTGCGATAAGAATAGTCGAGATACGGCAATCCGTCGGCATCGACTTGATACGAGTTGACGAGGTCGTACGACGGCTGGAAGAATCCGCAGCAACCGCCCGGTGCACTGTTATCCACATTATAAGGGAAATTCAGCGAATAGCCCGGCAATCCGTTATTATTGGCGTCGAGCGAATGCTGTACGGCGAAGATCGATTCTTTGCCGTTATCCGTAAAGGCGTTGAAGTTGTTGTTCAGGTTATCTTCCAGCCCGTACTTCAATCCGTTCGATGTCTGTCCGTTGGCCAACAGATCGGCTAAGACCGGTTTGGCTTCCGCCATTTTGCCTTGCTGCATCAGCATCTTTGCTTTCAACGCTTTGGCAGCCCATACATTCACGCGTCCGACTTCGCCCTGTTTCTCGGGCAATAACGAAATGGCCTGATCGATTTCGGCCATGATGTTCGGATAGATATCCGTACCGTTGTAGACTTTCGGGTCATTTTCTTCGTTGTCCCAAGGTACCCAGGCCAGCGAAGAGGGTCCCATTAGTTTTACGCCTTCAAAGTAATACAGCGAACGCAGGAACAACAACTCGCCTTCGCGCGATTTAGCGACTTCCGGAGCTATATCTTTCGCTTTCTTCAACGTTCTCAAGGCAATATTACAGCGTTGTACGCCTTTATACGTCCAGTCCCATTTTTGTTTTACATAGCTGTTCGTCGTAAGCGGAGCGTACGTTTCTATTTCGTTGACCACCGACTGGTCACCGGCCGACGAGCCCTTGTTGGCATCGCCTCCGATGATACTGCCGAACACCCAGTTGAAGGGGGTCGCTCCCCAGCCGTTCTCCGTCAGGTTCGCATACGCGTTTGTGGTCAGCAGCTCTACCCCTTGCGCGTTTTCTAACGTACCCTGAGAGATGCTTCCTTGGGGATCTTTGTAAAGAAAATCTTCGCCGCACGAAGTCATCCCCAGAACCGCGGCTGTCAGACTGATGGTATATATAATTCGTTTCATGATGTTATTTTTTTAAGATGATACAAATAGATCAGAAGACCAGATTGACACCAAAGATAAATTTGATACTGCTTGGAATAGCACCCGCGTCAATTCCTTTTTCCAAATCGCCGCCCGAGGCTGTTTTGTTCCGGTTCGTTACTTCAGGGTCGATTCCCTTATAGCTTGTGATCGTCAGCAGATTTTCGGCCTGAACGTAGAAGCGCAGGTTCTCGATCGTCGCTTTCCGGAGCCAGTTTTTCGGAAGGGTATAACCCAGCGTAATGTTCTTCATCCGTGCGTACGTTCCGTCTTCCACATAGTACGAGTTCGCGTTCGTTCCCGATTTGTTGTCCTGTTTGTCGAGAATCGGCAGGATGGCATTCTTCTTGCCCGGCTCCCACGAGAGATCGCGCATACGGCTGGAACGGTTTCCGTTAAACATCCAGAAGTCGGTAAAATATTTTGTTACGTTGAAAATCTCGTTTCCGACACAGGCATACCAGAACATGGAAAAATCAAAGCCTTTGTATCCCAGTCCGATATTCAATCCCGTTGTGAAGTCGGGATGCGGCGATCCGAGCACATCGCGATCGTTCGTCGTAATCTTACCATCACCGTCCACATCGCGATATTTGAATTTACCGATATACGTTTCCGGTTTGAATTTTCCGGCCGTTTCACCCAGCGGAGTCAACGTCTTTACTTCTTCGGCCGACTCGTAGAAGCCGTCGATTTTATATCCGTAAAATTCGCTGATCGGATGGCCTTTGGTCGTGCGGGATACCGGCCCTGAAATACGGTCGAAATAGCTGTACTTCGCGGCCTTGTCCGAGACGCCGATTTTCAGGACTTCGTTCTTATAGGCTGAAACGTTCAGATTCACATTCCATGAAAGGTCTCCGCTTCTGTCCTGATAGTTAAGCATAAAATCGACTCCCGTATTCTTCATATCGCCGATATTGATATACGGTTTGTCTGCTCCTCCGGCTAAACTTGAATAAACGGCTTCTACGAGCATATCCGTACTTTTTTTATACCACCATTCTACGTTGGTCGAGAATTTACCGCCGAGGAAAGTCGCGTCCAACCCGATATTCGTCGTTTCTACACGCTCCCACTTCGTATCCGGGTTGCCGATTGTTCCCATCCGGTAACCCAACTGCGTAGATATTTGTTTGCCTGTAAAGTCATAATTCGTACGGCTCGGGTCTGTCGAAAAATATGAGGCAAAATTGGTAGCTCTCGGGAAGGTCGAGTTACCGGCCTGTCCGTATCCGACACGCAGCTTCAGGTCGTCGAGCCATTCGAAATCATTCATAAACTCTTCGGAAGAAACGCGCCATGCGGCCGAAAGAGACGGGAACGTTCCGTAACGGTTCGATTTCGAGAAACGCGATACGCCGTCGCGACGTACCGTTGCCGTCAACAAATATTTATCGGCAAACGAGTAGTTGGCACGCCCGAAGATACCGAACGAAGCAAATTCGCCTCTGTAGTCGGATTCCGCATTACGGAAATCGTTGTATTCGCCCATATTCAAGGTCCAGGTGTTGATGTTGTCTTCGTACAGATAATTCCGGCGATATCCTGACATATAGCGTCCTAATCCGTCGCGAACGGCTTCGGTACCCACCAATAAGTTGAGTTTGTGCACCTCGTTGAATGTCCGGTTGAATGTCAACGTATTCGTCCATACCCAGCGGAAGTTAAATCCGGCTTCTTCGGTCAGCCCGTTCACCCCGGGAGATTCGGAAAATTCGAAGTCTTTCTTTGATATGCTGTAACTGTAATTTCCGGTATAGTCGATACCGAAGCTGGTACGGTAGGTCAGGTCTTTCATCAAATCGACTTCCCCCCAGATATTTCCGAAGATACGGGTGTTCGACCAGTAATTGTCTTTGTTCCGGATAGCCGCGGCCACTGGATTTTCGAAGTTTCCGGTACCGGCGATTTTCGATCCGGCGAAATGTCCCTGTATATCATAAACCGGTACCCACGGAGAGGCGCGATATGTCCACGAATAAGGAGTATTTTGCTCGGAGTTTTCATTCAGACCGTTATCTTTTGTCCATGCGTATGTCAGGTTTTCACCTACGCGTAACCAGTCGCGTACGTTATACGACGTATTGGCGCGAATCTGATAACGACGGAAATATTGGTGGATCACCGTTCCTTCCTGATCGTAATAGTTGGCCGAGAACAGGTAGGAACCGTGGTTCGAACCGCCCTGCAAGGAGAGTTGATGGTTCTGAATCATACCGGTGCGGCTTAACTCGTCCCACCAGTCTGTTCCCTGCGCATCCCAAGGCACCATTTGATTGCCCGGATAGCTGTAATCGGCCGGGTTCAACTGCTGGCCTCGTGCTCCTTCTGTTGAAAGATAATTCGGGATCGAAGGTGTTGCGCCGGTGCCGAATTGCTCGTGCGAAGGAAGATCATTGCTTCCTCTGAGCTTATAGCCGCTGGCTTGTGCCGCCCATTCCACGTTCAGGCGGTCGGTGGAGTTCAGAACATCATACTTCTTGCCGGTCATCGAGCCGCCGAAGTATCCGTCGTACGTCAATTTCGGACGCTGGCCGGTTTTCAATCCTTTTTTTGTCGTGATAAGAATGACCCCGTTCGAAGCCTCTGCTCCATAGATTGCGGCCGAAGAAGCGTCCTTCAGCACCTGCATGCTCTCGATATCGTTCGGGTTGATGCTGTTGAGGTTCTGGTTACGGGTGGACACTCCGTCGATCACATAAAGCGGCCCGTTGTCGTTGACCGTACCGATACCGCGGATACGTACCATCGACTTCGAGCCGGGCGAACCGGTGGAGCCGATCACTACGCCGGCAGCGCGTCCCTGTAACTGTTGCGTAGCCGAAGCGGCCGGAGTTTTCAGCATTTCTTCCGCATTCACCACGGCTACCGAGCCGGTAATGTCTTTCTTCTGCTGTGTGCCGTATCCTACGACAACGACTTCCTGCAACTTCTGTGTGTCTTCTTTCAGTACGACCCTCGACAGATTGGCTGATGAGGGCAATGTCTGAGAAATAAAACCAATGTAGGAGAACGTCAATTGTGATCCTGCCGGTACTTCGAGCGTAAATTTACCGTCAATGTCGGTGATCGTTCCCGTCGTTGTGCCGGAAACGGACACGTTCACTCCCAACAAAGGGGTGCCTTGTTCATCTACGACCGTTCCTGAAACGGTCCTCGACTGCTGCGTGACGGCAACAGTCACATTCTCTGCATACGACGGAAAGGTAGGCGCGCCTGTTGCAAGCAACAGGCCGAACGCCATGCCGACTCCGTGTTTCAATACTGATTGCTTGTGCATCATGGTACAAAATGAAAAGATTAATTAAAGATTGTGTTTGTTATTTGTTCTGTCTATAAAAAATGACCCTTGATTTTACTTCCGTAAAAACGCTTTTTTAAAAAAAGGAAAACCACGACTCGTCTTTTTTTGTAAGACGGTTCAAAGTAAAGGATATTTTTTTAAAAAGTGGTACTTTTTTGAAAAGTAAAATCTATGTTATTAAACATGATTTTTTTTATCTCATCGAATAAAAAGTCATAAGGTGTTATATCTTTGCAACTTCAAACTAACAGAGAAGAGAAATAACATGGAGTTATTGGAAGGTTATACCTCGTTGTTTTCGCTCAGGGATATGATCGAATATGCGGGAACGATCGTTTTTGCCATCAGCGGTATCCGGTTGGCCGCGGCGAAAGAGTTCGACTGGTTCGGGGCATTTGTGGTGGGGCTCGTTACCGCTATCGGTGGCGGAACATTGCGCGATTTGCTACTCGATGTCACTCCGTTCTGGATGCTGAGTCCCTCGTACATGTACTGTACGTTGTTGGGGATGGTCATTGTACTTATTTTCAGTAAACAACTAGTGCGACTGGATACTCCGTTCTTTATTTTCGACGCGATCGGTCTGGCGCTCTTCGTCGTCATCGGCGTAGAGAAGACACTCGAACTGAATTATCCGTTCTGGGTGGCTATTACGATGGGTACGATTACAGGGATCGCCGGCGGAGTGGTACGCGATATTTTTATCAATGAAACGCCGCTTGTTTTCCGACAGGAGGTCTATGCGCTGGCCTGCGTGATGGGCGGGGTTGTGTTTGTCCTCTGTATTACGTTAGGTTACAGCAATGAGGTATGCGAGCTGCTTTCGTCGGCCACGATCCTGGTGATACGCGTACTGGCCGTAAAATACCACTGGAGGCTTCCCAAAATGAAGCATTAAGAACGCTTTGTTTATTCGTTTTTGATGGCTTTCTTTTTTCCTATGGTCATAAGGGGCAGGAAAATCCAGATGCCCAGCATAGACATGGCTAATCCGCCGATAGTGCCGGCAGCCAACGGAAACCAGAAGGCCTCTTTTTCCGTTCCTGCTATAAACGGTACGAAACCGAGCATCGTAGAAACGACGGTCAGGAAGATGGGGATGATTTTGGCGTTCCATGCCTTGAGATAAGCGCGTATCGGTGCCAGGCGGGGACGGAGCCGGCGCACACGATTGTACTCGTTCAGGATATAAATGCTGGCATTGACAGTGATACCCGAAAGCAGGATAAACGATGCGAACCCGCCCTGATCGAAATTCAGTTTAAACCAGTAAAACGTCAGAAATACCCCGATAAAAGAGACGGGAATCACGAAGATGACGGCCAGTGGCTGCCTGATGGAGTTAAACAGCACCGACGAGGTGAAGAAAATAATAACGATCAGCAGCCCGAGCAGTCCGTATTGTTTTTTGTCTTTGTGCCCCCATCCCCATTGGGTGTCTCGCTGTTCGACGGTGTAGCCCATCGGTAGACGTTCACTGAGCGCCTTCACTTCGCGTTCGAGCATCTTTCGTCCTTGCGTCCCCGAGCCGATATAGTCATACTGTAACGTGAGGCGGTATTGCTGATTTTCCTTGGCCACTTCCTGCGGGGCTTGTCCCTGCGAAATGTCGGCCAGTTCGTCCAGCTTGTACATACGCCCTCCCATGCGATGAGCGACGTGTCGCAAGGCCCAGATATCGTAATATTTTCCCTGATGACTTGCCAGCTTGATGTCTTCGCGTTCGCCTTCGATAATCAGCGACCCCGCCCACATGTCTCTTGCAAATATGGGTTGCAGTGACGCAAACAGATCGCCCGGAAGAAAGCCATCGGCGGCGAGGCGTTCCTTTTTCAGGTCGAAAGAGAACTCGCGATAGTCGTCTTTGTACCACGAGAAGTCGGAATTGATCGTGACCTCTTTGATACGTCGGTTGAGCAGGAGCCTGTTTTTGAGTGTATCGGCCCACGCCGCCAGCTCGTCGTAATTATATCCGTAGAATTTTACGCCATAGTTGCCCGCAAATTCCCTCACGCTGTTATCGAACCCCTGATCCTGTAGCCCGTAGACCCCCCAACTGCCACCGCCCAGCTCCAGCGCTTTGGTGATGACGTTACTTTTGAGCAGGTAAGGAAAACCGCCGCGTTCGGAAGCTTTAGTAAAAAATACCCGGATGGATGCGCGGCGAGGATTGGGAATATGGGTCTGAAACTGCCGTATTTCGGAAAAACTGCTCAGATAATGTTCCATTTTCTCGACGAGCGTGTTCATCTGCACCAGTGTCGTACCGTTCGGCATCGAAGCGGTGATGGTCAAAATCAGCTCTTCGTTACGGGTGAAGTAACTGCCTTGATACACTTTGTCGACAAAGAGCCGCAACGTACCGCCCAGCACTTTGTTGACAACAGGTTTGACTTTTTCTTTGTATGTGGCGTTGTCGAAAATTCGATTGTATTGTTCTGCGAATTTCGTTTCTTTTTCAATCTTGTCGGGAATCAGGAACACGGGCATCCCGAAAGCCAATATGATGGCGGTGAAAGGAATCCACTTGCGGCGTGCGAGCAGGCGGATCATTGCACCGTAAAAACGGTTGAACCATAGGATCAATCGTTTGGGACGCAGAGGAAACCAACGGAGAATACGCGTGCGGGAGGTACGTTTTTTCAGACGGATTTTCTCGGCCATAGCGGGAACGAAGAACAAAGCTACAGCGAGCGACACACATAAATTAACCATCACGACGGCTGCGAAATCTTGCAGGTTCAGACGTATTTTCTCGTCGAGGAAAAAGATGATAGAGAGGGCGCCTACGGTTGTCATCGTTGCCGCCAATACAGACATGAAGACTTTGCGGTTGCCGTGATGCATAAGGTGATCGGTCATGATGATCGTATTGTCGATAATCAGGCTCAAAGAGATGGTAATTCCGGCCAGCGAATAGAGTTGAATCTCCAATCCGAGGAAGTAGTAGAAAATTACGGCGATAGCCAGATTGATGGTCAGGCTTACGGTGATAAGAAACAGATAGCGCACGTTGCGGGTAATCAGAAGGACGAAGAGCAGCAGGATAAGGACCGTCAGGCCGCTGCGCAGGTAGATTTTATTCAGCTCGGCATGGATATATTCGGTAGCGTCGTAGCTGCTGTGTATCTCGTATCCGGGCGGAAGCAGGCGACGGATTTCGTCCATGGTCTCTTGAACGCGTTCACTGAGGCGGAGCTGATTGGCGGTTTCTTCGGCCGTGAGCGAGATGTAAATCGAATTCAAGCCGTTGATGCGATAGTAGCTTTGTGGCTCCTGCTCGGTATGAACTACTTCGACGAGCTGATCCAAGCGAATCAAGGCGCCGTCGCAGTTTTTTACGGTGATGGCGGTGGCGTCGAAGGCGTCGTTTTGACCGCCCGACATCAGCATGATACGCATCCATGCCGCTGTACCGTCGGCGGCGCGCGTCTCGGCCATACCCAGAAAGTCCGTCGTGTAATGGTGTGAAACGGCTTCACGGATGTCGTTGACGGTTATACCGAGGGCTTGCAACCGGTCATTGTCGTACGTCAGTTGCCATTCCATCGGTGTGGCGCCGTGTACTTCGATTTTGTAAAGTCCGGCAATATCGTTGAGCCGAGGTTTGATATGGTTCTCGGCATATTGCTGGATAACGATGGGGACTGCGGCGGAGTTGACCGTAAAAGTCATGAAGGGGCGTACCGCATCTTCGTCGGGGCGACGCACGGCAATGTAGGGGTATGAGACTTCGCGCGGCAGGTCGTGCCATGTCTGCCGTACGATGGTCGATGCTTCGAAGCGGGCGGCATCGATGGGCGTATGTTTGTCCAATTCGAGGGTGATGCGTCCCCATCCGTTGCCCGAGGTGGAATAAATGTTTTTGACGCCTTTGATACGTGCCAGCATCGCTTCGAGTTTTGAAGTCGCCGTCATCTCAATGACACGGGCGGAGTTATTGGGCATCGAGAAGTAGACCGTCAAACCGGGCAACATGCGTGAAGGCGCGAGCTTGACCGGCAAAAGCGGAACGAGCGCCAGTCCCATGAGCGCCACACTCAGAAACGCTACGATAACGGTAAAAGCGGATATGGATTGCGTCTTTTTCATTCAAAACAAGGCTTGGGATTCGCCACGTATGTGTTAGTAATCTGTTTTATCTATTCCGCTTAAACTGTATTCAAAAAAAGGATCATCATGATTAGTCGAGGTTAAATACAATTTTTCGTTTTTTTCGTCGACTGTGAAGTATCCCCACTGATCTAATTTGTATTTTCTAACAGGCACTCCATTCCAATCATATTGTTCGACATAAATATAATAGTTTTCTTTTTGAGCTGCTCGCACTACTTCGTACGGTGTACGACCGCTATACAGGAAATAGACATAATTCTCCTGTGCACAGGCACCCCAGTAATGTGTTACATTCTGATCCAAACCATTTACAATATAAGGGGTTTTATCATCAAAATCATCCCGTGCAAAATTAACAGTACGAACGGTTTGTGCTTCCAAATCCATAAATTTGATGATCTTAAAATATTTGTAAGCATACGCCATACGATTCTTAGCCGGATTTACCGCGAAACTTCCGATATATGCGAAAGGTGATTTGCGACGGGCGTTTAAAGCCAGATTAAAGACCTCTCGTCGGGAAAGAGAATCGCCGTGTTGTGTCGTTCGGTAAATGCTTTTTCCGGTGGGGCTGTTCGCGACAAAGGCAAAATCGTTTTTCTCTATATGAGCAAGTTTCATTTCTTCGCCGAATTGATTTCGCTTCTGCTGAGCGTTAAATACAGAAGGAAAATAGGTGATTGTTCCATCTTCATGCAGTTTATACAATTTTTGATTAGTCCCTTCAAAAAGATAACATAGCTTATCAGTATCGGATGTCGGCACAAGAATCGGAAAAAGAAATTCGTCAGGACCGTTACCGTACGTTCCTGTTTCTTTTTGTTGCCTCAGATCGGGCAGACTGAAAATACGAAAAGGCTGTCCGAAGTTTTTCATGATCAGGCGATCGCCTTTAATCAACATTTCGCACTCGCCGGGTTTGAAAACGACCGTATCTCCCGTGATGTTTTTTCCTGTCAGTTCTACCGTTTTGCCGAAAGGATTTTGCTTCTTGTAGAATATTTCGCCCGCCTCAAGTTCCGGAAACGGCAAGACGGTAACTACCGTGTCAATCGAATCGGTATCAACGGTGACCGGTTTTTGCTTATGGGTGCATGATCCGCATAAAATGATCATAATGATCAATAAAATACTTTTCTTTTCCATAGGTATATTTGTTTTTTCGATTATTGAATATGTTTCTATTCATTTTCTGATTGCGTTGAAATCTATTTCGATCGTGCGGTTCTTTTCGAAATCGAAGAGGGTGAGTTTACGCAGCTTAAAATAGCTTTGCCAATAGTTTTTCAGGGCGGCGATATAGTTGCGCTGCGCTTCCTGCCGACGGTTCGTCGAAAGAGTGAGACTGCTGATGTCTGCTTTACCAATGATAAACCGTTCTTGCGTCTGTTCGTAGGCGACCTTCGCTAATTCGACAGCTTCTTCGGCGCTACGGATCATCTTTTGCTGCATGGTGAAATCGCCAACAGTCATGATGACGTCTTCTTCGAGGCGAAGCTCCTCTTGTTGCGCGGTGAGCTGCACGATATTGAGGTTGCTTTTGGCCATGTTGTACCGTCCCTTGCGTACGCCCCAGTCGACGAGGGGAATGGAAAGCGTAAGTACCATCGATTCCTGCTGCGAAGGATTACGATATACATCGCGGAAGGTATTGGCAACTTGATCGAAGCCAATACTGGCCGAGAGGCGGGCATTAAACAGCGCTTCCTTTCGTGTTTTATCCAATTGCTGTTGCGATTCGAGCAGTTGGCGCTTCGATTCGAGATAGCGGGGATTATTTCGGCGGGCGTGCATGAGCGCATCGTCTGTCGAGATAACGAATGTTTTGGGGTAGTCGGGTAATTGCAGCATAATTTTCGTGTTTTTGTCGAAGTTGAGGTAAGCTGCGAGCGCGAACATGGCACGTTTGAGGCGAATCTCGGCATTCTGAAACGAGTTCTGCGCGTTTACGCGATCGAGCTTTAACGTAAACAGTTCGGCCTGCCCGATGGACGCGATTTTGTATTTCTCTTCGCCGATACGGTACAGTTTTTCGGTATTGCTGCGATTTTCTTTGGCCAGCTCATACTCAGCTTGCGCCATCGCCAAGTCGAAAAAATAACCCGCGGCGACTTCGGCCGTTTCTTCCAACTGCGAGATCAATTCTTTCTGTGCTTTTTCGAACTTGAGGGGCGCAATTTTTCTTTCCCAGCGAAAACGATTGTAACCGATCAGCTCCTGTTTATATCCGATACTGACAGGAATGCTGTTGAACTGGCTTTTTTCGTTCTTACCGAAGTTTTGAATATATCCTAATTCCGTATAGATGAAAAATGTTCCTCCCGTAAGGTCAAAATTTTGCATCACGGATAAATTGCCGCGAGAAGAAAGTATTTGTTGCCGGCGATAGATGTCGATATCCTGCTGCGAATCGTACCGGTTCATGAAAGAATGCATATAGCTCAGCGGCGTCATACCGAGGGTCAGAGAAGGTAAGCGATCGGCACGGAAAGAACGATATTCCCAATAGTTAGCCATGTACATGTTCTTAGCACGAAAGGCGGACAGGGAGCTATCGCCGGCAAGGCGCACGGTTTCTTCGAGATTGAGGGTGATTGTACCGGGTTGTTGAGCCGATATACGCAGGCCGCACAGTCCGCTTAGCAGAACCGCGAACATGATAAAGCCGCACTTTTTGATTAAATCTTCGTATTTCTTTAGCGTTTTCATATCCGTTTTTTATTTTTTGATTTCGTGATACCGATGATCTGTTTTCCGATAGATAGCCCAATAAACCAAGGGGATAATAAACAGGCTGACGAGCACTCCGATGACCATCGTCCCGATCATGGCGATCGCGAGGGGCTTTTGTAATTCGGAACCCAGATCGAACGAGAAGAGTAGGGGGATCATGGCGAAAATGGTCGTCAGCGATGTCATGATAATGGCGCGCAAACGTTTGACTCCCGCTGTATGAATGGCTTCCATCAGGGGGATGCCTTGTTTGCGCAATTCATTCATCATATCGAGCTTCAAGATACTGTCGTTGATGATGATTCCGCTGGTGACAATCAGTCCGATGGCGCTCATCAGGTTGAGCGTATGACCGGTGAGCCAGAGCAAAGCCAGCGCGAAACCGATGTCGATAGGGATCTCGGCCAGTACGATGAGCGGTTGGAGGAAACTTTCGAACTGCGAGGAGAGGATAAAGTACATGAGCAGCATCGATACGAGGAGAATCACGACCAATTCGCCCAACATCTGTTGATTGGAGAAAAAGCTTCCTCCGAAAACGGCTTCCCACGACGCGTCACTGCGAATCGCCTCGTCCGCTTTTTCGATCAAGGCTTCGGGATCTTTCACGTCGTAATAATTCATGGGAATGTATTCGCCATTTTTGCCGGCAACGATAGTTTTAACGTCTTCGCCCCGACTGATGCTGACTAATGCCTGCAACGGTATAGACATGGAGGCGCGATCGGCGGCCGGAACGGTCTGCACAAGCGTCTGACGCAAGACTTCTTCGACGGTCTGCTGCTTTCCTGCGAGCGAGATCGGGAGATATTGCTGATAGGAGCGCAGCGTGGCGATCCGGTTCTCGCGAAAAGCGGTGCGCAACGTGTGATATACTTCGTTATAATCGACATCATAAACCAGCAACTTTTCTTTGTCGATGGCGACGGTAAACTGTTGTTCGAAGGGAACGCCTTCGGCTTCGGCCTCGGTGGCCGATTTTAGCCGTTGCTCGATATGACGGATCGCAGCGGCGTCAGGAATGTGATCGCGCTTGACAGGATAAAGCTGCGCGACGACATCGGCTTCGGAGGTGTCGAATATTTTCTCGAAGACGTTTTCGGGAGGAGAAAACGTGATGACGGATTGAGGATAGTTCGTTTTCGTCCATTCGGCAAGGTGGCTTTTTAATTTGTCGATATCCGACGCTTTGGCCGTGCGGAAGTAAAGTCGCGCCTCGGACGGGGACAAATCGTTCTCTTTGTCGAGAAGATATTGGCGGTGCCCGACATAACCGGCATGCTCGGTCGTCAACGTATCGGCATACTTCATCAGTTCGCAAATCCTCCGGTTATTTTCGTCTACGTGAATGTTTTCGTTCCATTCTACCATAGCCATCGTTTCGGTATGGTCGATATGAGGCATGGTCGACTTCGGCATAACGCGAAACATCAGTACGCAAAAGGGAATGGAGAGCAGTAAAAACAGAAAAGTGACGGTCTTATGATGGAAGACCCACTCAATCCCCCGGTCGTACCAACGAAAGGCCCAACGGTCGATGCCTTCTTGCACGCGCACGAAGAAATTACCGGCCGACAACTTGCGAAAACGTATGCCGTAGATGATTTTATACAGCACCGGCAAGAGCATAATACCCGTAAAGTACGACACAAGCAGTCCGACGCTGACGGCAAAAGCCTGCGCGAAGAAAATAGCGCCCGCGATGCCGCTCATAAATACAAGGGGAACGAATACGGCGATGGTAGTAAACGTCGAACTGAGAATGGGGGTGATCACTTCGTTCGTACCGCGTATACAAGCGTCTTCGAGGGAACAACCTTGCATACGGTACTGACTGATAATATCGGTCACGATAATGGAGCTGTCGATCATCATTCCCAAGGCGAGGATAAGCCCGGATAAAGAAATGATGTTGAGTGATTCTCCGAAAAGATAGAAAAAGATAAACGAAGTCACGAGCGAAGTTACCATGCTGATACCAATTACAATGGGCGACTGGGCGTCGCCTAAAAAGAGCAAAGCGACGATAAACACAAGCAGGAAGCCGAGCGAAAGATTTTCCTTGAGGTTGGAAATCGTGTAGTCGAGCAATTCGGTCTGGTTGCGGTTAATCGTAAATTCTACGTCGGGATAACTGCGCTCGAGGTCGGTAATGGTTTCGCCGAGGGACTTCTTAAGATTCTTCATCGTCTCGTCAGCTTGCTTGATGATGCCGATGGTGACGGCGCGCTTGCCGTTCGTAAGCGAAAGGCCGGTCTCGGCTTGACGGACGACGTTAATTTTGGCTAAGTCTTTGAGTTGAAAAATACGTTCGTCCTTACGCAGATAAATGTTGCGGACATCATCGGGCGTGCGCAGCAGTGATGAGAATTTGATGTTGTATTCATAATAACCGTCGCGTACGATCATGCTGCCGGGCTCGATATTATTGGCAGACAACGTTCTTTCAATATCGTTCAAATTGATAGAAGCGGATTTCAACTTGTCGATATCGGGAATAATCTGTACATGACGGTGCATCAAGCCTGTCATATCGGCCATTGCGACTTCGGATAACTGCTCAATCCGGCGCTTAACGACGTTATCGGCGAACTCGGAAAGGTCGAGGAACTTTTGTTCGTCGGTCACGGTGTAAGGTTTGTCGTCCTTCAACGTAAGATTAAGATAGAAGACGGGAATATCGGTGGCGCTGGCTTTGATGACGCGAGGGCGGCGGAAGTCGCGCGGAAGGTTGTTCATCGCGGCGTCGATTTTCTCGTTTACTTCGATAAAGGCGAGGTCGGTATGGGTGCCGTAGTCGAACTTTAAGCGAATGATGGCAGATCCGTCGCGGGTCTCGCTGCGAATATCGCGGAGTTTGCCGGTCTGCATGAGCTGACGGCGAACGGGTTTGACGGCGGTGTTTTCCAATTCGCGGGCGGACATGTTGTCGCCGGTTACCTGCACGGTAATTTCGGGGATGGCAATGTCGGGCAAGAGCGACACGGGCAACGTGGCGTACGTAATGATGCCGATAATCACACAAGCGAGGAAAACCATCAGCACAGCAACAGGACGTTGAAGAAGAAATTTGATCATAGAGAAAGGAGGTTAGGAGGAAGTGATTGCGACATATAAATTACAAATTACGATAGATCAATTACGAATTTCAAATTACGAATTACGAACAACGACATATCAATTACGAATTACGACATACAATGTGAGAATTACAAATTTCAAATTACGAATTACGAGAAACAGCATAATAATTATGAATCACGAAGAACCTGTTTCTCGAGATTTGAGTTTTATTTGAATGCTTCCAATTATTTTTAATAGCTCTTCTACATCTCTTAATAATGAATGGGCTAATGTTTCATTGATATATTGTGATGCTTTTAAAAGATTGATCCAGTATTTTGTCTCCCGCGTTTCTTTATATGCAATAGAGATTTTCGACAAGAAGTCCTTATTGCTTTGTGCTCCGATTGCTTCTTCAATATTTGCTCCAATCGATGTGCCGGAGCGTAGTACTTGTTTTGAAAGCACAAACTCATGTTTCTCTTCCGTGAGATTTCGATATAAATGAATGATACGGAGCGCAAAAGCAAAAGATTTCTGTTGTATTAAATTGTCTTCTTTCATATTCTATACTAATGATTCATATTTCATTATTTGCAACGTATCATTATCTAATTGCCAAGAATTTTTATTTCCTATATTTCATCAGCATAATGACGGGGTTGGATTCTTCGTTTAATGTCGAGGCGATTTCTTTTAAATGTCCTTTCAAATTAATTTCTTTTGCATAAATGATAACTTACATGTTTTTGATAATTACTTGAATAACGTTTATTCTTTTCATGATTTTGATGTTTTATTTGTTTATATACCGGTTTATTTCGCTGTTTTACTCTTTATTTTTTTCGTCTTGAATAACTTTTACGGGCGATTCGTGGGCGAGATTGATGTTACCGGTTACGATAACGGGATCACCTTCTTTCAAGGTTTCGCCGGTAACGGTATATTCCGTCGCGTTTTCCAGTCCTGTTTGAACGTAGTTCCAGACCGCTTTGCCATCGACTACGGTAAAAACGACTTGTTTACCGGTACGTAATACGACGGCCGTCTTGGGTACGACCCACTGCTTACCTACGGATCGGAAGGCGCTGACACGAACGTTCATGCCCTCGACAAGTCGCGGGTGATAGCCAACGGTAGCTTTGATCTGCACCATGCCGTTTTCGTTGACCCACGGATTGATTTCGGAGACGCGTCCTTTGATTTCAACGTCGGGCATGGAGTAGGGGACGACTTTTACATTGTCGCCTTTCCGGACGAAGCCCAATTCGTTCTCGAGCACGGTAAACACGACTTCGAGACTTTGCGTGTCAATGATGTTACAAAATACTTCAGAGGGCTTCGAAAGCGTTTTGGGCTTGGCAAAAAGGTTAGCTACGATGCCGTTGACGGGAGCTACGAGGGTAGCTTGTTTCAGGTCGTAGTCGGCCATGGAATAGTTCGTTTGCGCACTGTTAAAGCCGCTTTTGATTTTGGCCAACCGCATTATCTCTTCGGGAACGGCCGAGAGGTTATCTAATTTGTAGCCCTGTCCGATCAGCACGTCGTGCATTTCAAGCTTACTGCGCTCGAGCGCGTCTTTGGCCTGCTCCAGTTTATTGTTTAAGGCATACGTTTCAAGCGCGGCAATGCGTTGTCCTTTGGTTACACGGTCGCCATTGGCTACAAAGACGTCGGCAATAATTTCGGAGGTTTGGAATTTTACTTCGGCAACGGTACGCGCGGAGATTTTACCGTTGCTGACAAGCTCATGCTCGAAGTCGACTGTTTTCAGAGGGATTACGGTTACTTCGGCGGGGGCGTCAGGGAGAAGCTGGCGGACGTTTTCTTCTGTTTTAGCCTGCTTGTCGGCGTTGCACGCGCTGAAAAGCGCGGTGATTCCCCATGCTGTCATGCAAAAAACGGCAAGATGTTGTATGTGCCTTATATTTTTCATACGGTAGAATTTAAATCTTTCATGCAAGAGTTGTATAGAATCTATATGGTATTCGTATACGGTATCTGCTTGTTTTATATAAATTGTTTTGCAAATATAGTTTTAATATCAACAAACTACGATGTTTTCGTAGTATTTGTGTTTATTTAACGCGCCTTTAACTTTAGCTTGCGCTTCGCTTCATATTTCTTTGACACGGAAGCATGTTTTTTTATCGAACTGCTTTATTTTTCAGGTGTCGGTCTTGTTGCCGAAAATATAAAATAGATCATTGATTATGCTGGTTGCTGTTTTACTTATGCGGACGCTTGTTTTGAGAAAACCGTATTAAGTAGCTACAAAGCAGACGGTCGTTTTGTTAACGCGGTCGATAGTTTTACAAACGCATTGTGAAGAATATATAACCCGGACGGCTGTTTTGTTAAAGCGGTCGACAGTTTTAAAAACGCATTGTGTA
>NZ_JAUMYS010000108.1 GCF_030528505.1 Tannerella sp. | reverse complement strand
TAGAGCACCTGACTCATAATCAGGGAGTCCTTGGTTCAAGCCCAAGTGGGACCACGCGTTGGGTGCATTTGTGCAAAATGCTTTTTTTAGAGAATGTATGGAGATGGAAAAAACCGTTACGTATCAATCAGAGAAGGGTTTTTCAATACACGACGTGGAGAGGCTGCTGTTGGGGCAAAGTCATCTAAAACTATCCGCAGAATCGTTGCAAAAAGTAGAACGTTGCTTTACTTTTTTACGTGAATTTTCGACCGACAAGGTGATTTACGGCATCAATACCGGTTTCGGTCCGATGGCGCAATATCGCGTGGACGACAGTTGCCTGAAACAACTGCAATACAATATCATCCGGAGCCATTCGACAGGCGCCGGCAAACCATTATCGCCAATCTACGTGAAAGCGGCCATGATCGCAAGACTGTCGACTTTCCTGCAAGGCTATTCCGGCGTACATACCGACCTCGTGCGGCTGATGAGCGAGTTTATCAACCGCAACATCTGCCCGTTTATTCCCGAGCATGGTAGTGTAGGCGCAAGCGGCGACCTCGTACAACTGGCACATATCGCCCTGACCCTGATTGGCGAAGGCGAAGTGTTCTACGAAGGCCAGCGCCGGCCAACGGCCGAAGTGATGCAAAAAGAACAACTTGCTCCCCTCAATATTTATATTCGCGAAGGACTGTCGGCCACGAACGGCACCTCGGTCATGACAGGCATCGGACTGGTGAACCTGATTTACGCCAAGAGACTGCTGAACTGGTCGATCGCCGCCTCAGTGATGATGAACGAGATCGCATCGTCGTACGACGATTTGATGTCGCCCGTGCTGAATGAGACGAAACGCCACGAAGGACAGCAAGAAATCGCACGTGCGATGTGTCGGTGGGCGGCCGGAAGCAAGGCCATGCGCAAACGGGAAATCGAGATGTTTCAACGACATACCGAAAGTGTTTTCGGGCACAAGGTACAGGCCTACTATTCGCTTCGCTGTGTGCCCCAAGTGCTTGGACCGGTCTGGGACACCATCGCACACACCGAGAAAATACTCATCGACGAACTGAACTCGGCCTGCGACAATCCGATCGTAGACCCGGAAACGCAATACGTCTATCACGGCGGCAACTTCCACGGCGATTATATTTCGTTCGAAATGGACAAGTTGAAGATTGCCGTGACCAAAATGACGATGCTCGCCGAACGACAGCTCAACTACCTGTTTCATAATCGAATCAACGACGACATCTTGCCGCCGTTCGTCAACCTCGGTGTGCTGGGGCTGAACTACGGCCTCCAAGCCGCTCAATTCACGGCCACCTCGACAACGGCCGAGTGCCAGACGCTCTCGAATCCGATGTATATACACAGCATCCCGAACAACAACGATAATCAGGATATCGTCAGCATGGGTACCAACTCGGCCTTGATGGCTAAAACAGTGATCGAGAATGGCTATCAGGTAATGGCGATCCATTTCATGGCGCTTGTGCAGGCCATCGACTACCTGAAACTGCAACCGCGGATGGCAGAGAAGACACGCGCCGTCTACGACGAAATCCGCTCGTTCTTTCCCGTATTTACGGACGACACCCCGAAATATCGGGAAATCGAAGCGATGATCAGTTTTTTAAAATCTTCAGAAGAAAAAAGATAAGACATGAAAGTGCCCGAAAAATATTACGACGAGATATTCGAGTTTAACGGACTGTGGGACGTATTGTCCAAATGCGGACTCAAGATTCTCGATAAGAGCGGGAAGAAAACGGTCATTGTCACCGAGCTGTATCAGGACAACCCGGGTACTTCAGTCACGTATGCGGGATATGCGTTAGCCCGTCAGATTTGCGAGCGCAAAAATCTCCAAATAAATGACATCTGCTATCTGGAATGCAATCCCGATACGCAGTCAAAACTCTCATTCTACGACGAGGAGTATTTTGAAGTGACCTTTCCCGAAGCAACAGGAGGGAGCGGCCGGGCGACCTACCGCCAACTGTCGAAAGACGAAGTCATGGCTCTATTCGCATAACCCGTCACCCGAATGAACATCACGCCCAGCATAGAGACGCAACCGTCCGCAGTCATCAAACAGTTTCAGGAAACGAAGCTGGCGGCCGCTTTAGCCTATCTCTCCGACCATTCGGTTTTCTACCAACGGATGTTCCATGAGCATCGCATCGACATAAAAAAAATCAGGACGCTGGAAGACCTGACAGCCATTCCGTTTACGGACAAATCCGACCTCCAGACGTATAACAACGATTTTATCTGCGTGCCGCGGCATAAGATTGTGGATTACATCACCACGTCGGGTACGCTCGGCGATCCGGTGACGTTTGCCATGACGGATGCCGACCTCGACCGACTGGCCTACAACGAACAAATCTCCTTCCAGTGTGCCGGTGCCAAGCCGGGAGACATCTTTCAGCTGATGACGACCATCGACAAGCGATTCATGGCCGGATTGGCGTACTTCCTCGGCATCCGCAAGCTGGGCGCGGGTATCGTTCGCGTCGGGAACGGTATTCCCGAACTGCAATGGGACACGATCCGACGCATCTGCCCCGACACGATTATCGTCGTTCCGTCATTTATCCTGCGCATCATCGAATATGCCGAGAAGCACGGCATCGACTACCGCCGTTCGAGTGTGCGGAAAGCTGTCTGCATCGGGGAAAACCTGCGCGAACAGGACTTCTCCCTCAATCTGTTGGGGCAAAGCATTCGCGAAAAGTGGGACATCGAACTGTATTCCACCTACGCCTCTACCGAGATGGCCACGACCTTCACCGAATGCCAGTGCGGATGTGGCGGACACCATCACCCCGAACTGATTATCTGCGAGTTGATCGGCGAAGACGGGAATCCTGTCGAAGAAGGGGAAGAAGGAGAACTGGTGGTGACGACGCTGGGCGTCGAAGGGATGCCGCTGTTGCGTTTCAAGACGGGCGATCTGGCACGCTTCCACCGCGAACCGTGCCGCTGCGGACGGACGACCATGCGCGTAAGCCCCATCATCGGACGGCGCAACCACATGGTCAAATACAAAGGTACAACGCTCTACCCGCCCGCCGTCTTCGACGTGCTGGACCAGACCCCCTACGTCGAAAACTATGTCATGGAAGTCAGCGATAACGAGTACGGCAACGACCGGATCGTCGTCCGGATCGGACTGCGCGAACAACCTTCGTTCGACGTGACAAAGGAGTTGAAAGACCGCTTCCGTGCCCGCATACGCGTAGCCCCGGAAATCGAGATTGCCGATGCCGGCGAGATACGGCGCATCAATCATCCGGATATGAGCCGCAAACCCGTAAAATTCATCGACAAACGCAAATATGCCGCGAATCATGCACCATAAATTCGACGATATCCGCCCATTCTGCACTTCGGAAATACCGGGAGCGATGCAGATCATTGCCGAAAGCGAGCATTTCGAACTGCTCGCACGCTATGTCTTTCCGGACAGAGACGTCGAAGAAGTGCGTGAAATGATACGAACCATCCGGACAACAGACGAATTTCAAATCAACGTGATGTACTACGTGAACGAACAAATCGTTCGCCGCTCGATCACCCGACTCACGCAAAACAGTTTCGCCCACCTCGACCCCCAAAAACAATACCTCTTTGTTTCCAACCATCGCGACATCATGCTCGATTCGTCACTATTACAGAACCTCCTTCATGACAACGGATTCCGAACAACAGAGATCACATTCGGCAGCAACCTGATGCGGGGAGCATTAGTCACGAACATCGGACGAGCCAACAAGATGTTTAAAGTAGTACGTAGCAGTAACCTCCATGGCTTTCTCAAAAACTCGATGCATCTCTCGGAATACATCCGCTACACCCTCACGCAGAAAGGCGAATCAATCTGGATCGCGCAACGTAATGGACGCACAAAGAATGGTCATGACGCTACGGATCAAGGGATTATTAAAATGTTCTGCATGAGCGATAAGTCCGACTTAGCCCGTTCTGTCGGTGAATTGAATATCGTCCCGATGGCGATTTCGTATCAAATCGAACCGTGCGATATCCTCAAAACACGCGAACTCTACCTCTCGCGAGGCGGTGAGAAATACGTCAAACAGCCGGACGAAGACCTGAACAGCATCCTCACCGGTATCACGCAACCTAAGGGACACGTACACATCAGCCTCGGCGAACCGATCACTTGCGAACAACTCCCATCCGATCACCGCCATGCTAACGAGTTTTATAAAAGAGTCGCTTCCTTGATCGATAAGCAAATCTACACCCACTACAAACTCTACGACAACAATTACATCGCGCACGACCTGCGCAGCGGCACATCGACTTATGCCGACCGCTACACCCTCGAAGCAAAAAAGACTTTCGAAGAACGCTGCAACGCCATGCTTCAACAACTCGAAGGAGATCGAGATACGCTGCTTAATATTTTCCTCGGCATTTATGCCAATCCGGTTGACAATGCCATACGTCTTAACGGTTAATTGTTATTTAGCAGTCAGTTGTCAGCTTTCAGCATTCAGTCATCAGCCATCAGTGTCATGTCCTGAAAAAAGTTGACAGAAAAATTTAGGACAAAATGACAAAAAGAG
>NZ_JAUMYS010000107.1 GCF_030528505.1 Tannerella sp. | reverse complement strand
TAACAAACTAAACAGATGGTATTATTCTAATAAACATTATCCCGAACTCACGTAAGTACTGTACCGTATTATTTTTCCTCCTGTTTTTGTCATTTTGTGCAATATTTTTCTGTCAACTTTTTTCAGGACAGGACACGAACAACGAATCAACAACTAAGCCTCCGAAGGATTTTTCACTTTTTGTTCTTCGTTTTTCACTAAATCTCTATAGTGGATTTTGTCATGACACAGGAGGTCGGATGGCTTGCCGTCGGAATTCGGCACAGACGACGGCCGCGGCTACGGCTACGTTCAAGGATTCGGCACAGGTGCGCTCTTCAGGAAAGTTCGGGATGAAAAGCCGCTCGTTAATCTGTGCTTCGACATGGGGCCGGATGCCGTTTCCCTCGTTACCCATCACCAGAATGCCAACGGCCGACAGCGATTTGCGATAGATGTTTTCACCGTCGAGAAACGTGCCGTAACACGGTGCCCGGTGCCGCTTGAGGTATTCGGCGAGATCGGTATAGTGGATTTGTACGTGTGCCAGTGCTCCCATCGTGGCTTGTACGGCTTTCGGTCCGAAAACGTCGGCCGTGTCCGTACTGCAAACCACGTGCGCGATGCCGAACCAGTCGGCCAGCCGGACGATCGTGCCCAGATTGCCGGGATCCTGAATGCCGTCGAGCGCGAGAACGAGTTGTATGGCCGGATCGGCCTCGTTGAGGTAATATGCGGGGCGTTTGAATACGGCCAATACGTCCTGAGGCGTTTTCAGCAGGCTGACTTTCCGCATCTCGTCGTCACGCACTTCGATCACTTCGCCGGCACGCAGGTTCGGTTGCGCCTCGATCCACGACGGAGAGGCAGCAATCCATTCGCATTCGAAGACCTTCATCAGGTCAGCCACCAGTTTGTTTCCTTCTGCCACAAACATCTGCTGCGCGTCCCGATATTTTTTCATCTCCAGCGCCCGTACCTGTTTTATTCTTGCTCTGCTCAACATGCCGCATCATTTTTTAGGAATTCAAAAGTACGTCAAATAATTTATTTCACGTACATTTGTGCTGCTAAAAGACGATATGAAAAGAAATATCCGCCTGATTCTCTGGATAAGCCTTGTCGCATGTTGCTGGTCGTGCAGTACGACAAAATATGTAGGACAGGGCGAATATTTGCTGGATAAAGTAGATATTTCGGTCGACGACAGCCGGGTCAAAGCAGACGACCTGAGCTCATATCTCCGCCAACAACCGAATTATAAAGTGTTCGGTATCCTGAAATGGCCGCTGTACGTCTATAGCTGGTCGGGACGCAACGAAAAAAAATGGCTGAACAGGCAGTTGCGCCGCATCGGTGAGCCGCCCGAAATCCTCGACACGGCGCTTATCGCCCAATCGCGTGACGAACTTCACCGGTACATGATCAACAAAGGATTCGTGTATGCCGATGTGCGTTACGCCATCGATACGACGAAGCGTAAAAAAGCGACGGTGCGCTACACCGTTGCTGCCGGTGAGCCGTACCGCATCCGGGCATACAGGATGAAAGTCGACGATGCGCGTATCGACAGCATCATCCGCCTGAAAGCTCCGCCCGTATCGTGGCTGAAGGGCTTGTTCCGCTCGGCACCGGAAGAATATACGCCGCTGGTACGTCCCGGCAGCTTCTTCGACCGTGATGTGCTCGATAAGGAACGGCAACGCGTCACGACATTGCTGCGCCGACGCGGATACTATGCCTTTAACCGAGATTATATTTATTTCTGGGCAGACAGCGCGCACCATCAACAACTCGTCGACCTCGATCTGCATATCAAACCTTTTCGCTCGGTTATGCCCTCCGATTCGATCAAAGAGCGTCCTCACCGGCGTTATTACATCGATAAGGTAAGTGTCGTGACGGGCTACGATCCGTTAGCGCCTGAACATACCCGCATCGCTCCGGTCGACTCCGTGTGGAAACGCGGCGTATGGGTCTATAACAATACGAAGAAACATCGCTTGCGCCCCGGAGTCCTCGCGCGTCGTTGCTATCTCTTGCCGGGACAGCTGTACAGCGATCGCAATATGGAACTGACGTACGCCGCATTTGCCAATCTGGGTGCCTTGCGCCACGTCAATATCCGCTACGACGAACGCGAGGAAAACGACACGCTGAAACTCGACTGTACCATCCTTACGGCTCCGGCCCAAACGCAAGGCTTCGGTGTCGAAATAGAAGGGACGAACTCAAGCGGCGATTTGGGCTTCGCATCGAGTCTGAATTATCAGCACCGTAATTTGTTTCGTGGCTCGGAACGCTTCACGGCCAAAGTACGCGGGGCCTACGAAGCATTATCCGGCGGCAACAGCCATGCGGGTTGGGGCAACTATTGGGAATTTGCCGGCGAAGCGTCCATGCTCTTTCCTACATTCGTTTTTCCGTTCACAAGTTACGACTTTCGTCGGAAGGTGCGCGCTACCACAGAGTTCAAAATCAGTTACGACCAGCAGCGACGACCCGAATACCGGCGCGCCATCCTTTCCGGAGGATGGAACTACATCTGGCAGAACCGGACGAATAACCTCGCCCGTCATACGTTTAACCTGCTCGACGTAGACTATATCTATATGCTTCATATCGATACGGCCTTCCGGAATACGTTGCCGGAAATTACGGCCAAATACAACTATTCCGATCTGTTCGTCGTCAGTTCCGGCTATACGTACTCGTTCAACAACTACGACCCGATGAGACGCGGCCGAAGTACGTACTCGCTGCGTCTCTCCGTCGAACTGGCCGGAAACGTGTTGTACGGATTGTCGAACCTGCTGCATACGGAAAAAGACGCGGACGGCCGCTATAAACTCTTCGGCACGTATTATTCGCAATTCATCAAAGGCGATATCGATTTTGCACGAAGCCTGACGATCGACAATCGCAACTCTTTCGCCTTTCACCTCGGTGCCGGCATAGGCTATCCTTACGGGAACAGCAAGGAGCTGCCCTTTACCCGTCGCTATTTTTCCGGTGGGGCGAACAGCAACCGTGGATGGTCGGTACGCTCGTTGGGCCCCGGAAGCATGCCTGTCACCGATGCTACAACCTTCGTCAATCAAGTCGGCGATCTTCGGCTCGATGTCAACCTCGAATATCGTACCAAGTTGTTTTGGAAGTTCGAGCTGGCAGCCTATGTCGATGCGGGAAATATCTGGACGATCCGTAAGTACGATTACCAACCGAAAGGGAATTTCGATCTGACGCGTTTCCACGAAGAAGTCGCCCTCTCGTACGGATTGGGCGTGCGGCTCGACTTCGATTACTTCCTGATCCGTCTTGATACGGGAATGAAAGCGTACAACCCGCAGGAAATCGGTCGTCGTAAGTGGGCCATTACTCGCCCCAACTTGACCGATCAGTTTGCATGGCATTTTGCCGTCGGATATCCGTTCTGATTCCTTAAATAAAAAGAAAAAAACAAGCATTTATTCTTTAAGTACCTAAGTGTATTGTTTTTTTATTACTTTTGTGTCGTATAAAAACAAAAGTATGAGCATATACCATTTACAGAATATCTCGAAAAGTTTTTGGGCTTTTTGTGTGTTGATTGTCATGACAGGATGCGAAGTACGCTCCTCCGACCTGATTGAAATCGATGAATATGGAAACAGAGTCAATAATAACGGAATCGATATTGAAACTTCGTTGCTTGGCGTCGGAATGAAAGCGTATGCGCTTGATTCGATTTACACAGAATTGATGGTGGAGCAGCAGAAAACAGGAAAGCCTAAAATCGTGGGATTTCGTAAGGGCATGGTAGCTGATGATCGAAAGCACGTTTCGTGGGACAAGGAAAATCCGAGTATCAAATATGGATACGATTATACGTATTCTTATAAAAATTATGTATACAAGATATTGTCACTCGAAGACCACGGTTTTGTCGAAGATATGGAAGTCTGGAAAGACGGTAATCTCTACGTTCAACTGAAATATCACTACGATGGCGGGGGCTATTTGTCGAGGGTCGAAGTGTTGAATAAACGGTCGGTCGTTTATTTCCGTTATAATTATCTGAATGCAGAGAATCGTTCGAATAGTGTTACCATCATCGAAGAGCCGGAAGGGCGTTATTATACCGTCCGGCTTTCGTCACGAAAGATCGAGAATAAAGGCTATATTTGCAATGTGTTGCGCTATGCCGGGGCACCCTTGACGAATGAGGCTATCATCAACCCTGACCTGTATTATCTGGGCATTTACGGTACTCCAGTCAAATACCTTCCGGATGTTCCGATCGAGAGCGGTTCATACAGGGATGCAAAAGGAGACGTTCATGGAGTGTACTCCCGTGTGGGACATTATCAATATTTTTACGAAGATCAAGATAAAAAGCATTAAAAGGCGTAATCTTACCGAAAATCATTCGAATTTTATTCTTTTGGCAGAACAAAAAACCTTTCCTATCTTTGCATCCGCAAAAAAGAATGGGGTTCCGTAGCTCAGCTGGATAGAGCAACAGCCTTCTAAGCTGTGGGTCGTGCGTTCGAATCGCACCGGAATCACTTCCATTTGGAAAAGGCGGTGTGTCAAAATGCACACCTCTTTTTTTATGCACAAAGCCCCTGCTTGTGAAAG
>NZ_JAUMYS010000029.1 GCF_030528505.1 Tannerella sp. | reverse complement strand
GGACGAATCGGTATTAGGCTACCGGGCGAACCGGTATTAGGCTGTCGAATGGTTGTAGATGCACAATTTATTGCGTATCAATCACGAACGCGCGATATGTGGCGTATCCATAACGAATACGCCATGTATTGCGTTCCGGATGGCATCGGGCATCCGTTTGGAGTTGGTAAAGAATAATATAACAAGTATGTATAGTCATAGAAGTATTTTGAAATTCGGTTCGCCGGACGCTGCGACCGACCTGTCCCGTCTATTGAAGGACGGATATGATATTTTGACCTGCAGGTTTTCGATTCAACAGGGAACCGGTCAAAATGGAAAAGTTACGACAAGAGTTTTTTTCAGCGCGATAGAAGTGAACTTGTCACAATTTCCAACCATCGAACTGTTGGAATGGGGATTGCAATCACGCAAATACGTCGATGGGGTGATTGTGGTATTGAATGAGGAGAATATTCCGGTGGAAAAAATCATTTTCAAAAACGCGGCATGTACGAAGTTTGAAATCGATTATGTTCATTCCGGAAAATCGTATGTGTCTACGAAGCTGGCTCTTCAGGCAGAAGAGTTAATCGTAGGGGGAGATGTCCGAATAACGAATGAATGGATTTATGATTAAGAGGAGATAGAAGTATGTTTACCTTGGCTTTAGCACATGTAGTGTCTCATCTGATGGTCGATGGGAAAAAGTATGAAATAGAGAAGTTCAACATCTCGTTTGCTCAGTGGGTCGATCACCGAGGACAACCGCAGCATGAAGAGAGAGGCGGACGGATGGTGATCGGCTTATCGCAGGTGGTGGATAGAAATCTGCATGCCTGGGCGAAAGATTCGACGCTGTTGAAAAACGGAACGGTGATCTTCCATACAGAGATCGCTCAGGCGGCCATGCGGGTCGAGTTTTTCAACGCTTACTGCATCGGCTTAGACCGAGAGACCGGCTCGAAGACGGGAACGATGACCACTTTGACCCTCTCGCCCGAGAGAGTCATTATCAATGGCGTAGAACACAACAATTTCTGGAGTAAATAAAAAAATGTAAAGAACTGTGTCATGAGAATTATATCGAAAGAAGATTATTGTTATTTAGTGACAAACGGTTGCCCTTGCGAAGGCGACTATGTAGACGGGTTGGGCATAGCCGGGAGCGATACCGTTCAGGTCAGGTCTTCCCATCCGCGCTATCCCAACGAAAAAGCGTATGCGATCCTTCGCGATACGACGTTTTTCAATACCGTGCGACTGCCGACTATTACGCCGATCGTCAGCTCCTCGGCTCCCGCCTATGTACACGAAAATTTAATGGAAGCGTTGAAGAAGATCGCCCAACCCGCTTTTACACCTACAGCGAAAGAGATGGCCGGTCTGCTGCTCAAAAAATGTCAGGAGCGGAAGGATGAGCAGAAAAAGGCGATGAAAGACAAGATAAAGGATAAAGAAGAAATAAAACGGAAGGCTGCCGAAAAAAACAAACCCGTGAACCTGAAAAAAATCAATGATATCGATGCCCAAATCCAAAAACTCTCCGACAAAATCAAGGAATACGAGCAGGTGGAATACGAGATTGGCGTGCTGGCAACATCTAATCAGACGTATCATGTAGAAACAGGGCCGATTACAAGCGATAATCCGGATGTGAAATATTACGGAGAAGCAAAATTTGAGGACAAAACAGGCGTCTTCGTGATCCGTTTGGTAAGTAAAAAGATCGTTTCGTTTGCTCACGAACTGAAACATGCCTATCAGTTCGAAACGGGAAAATTTAGCTCTCCTTCCCGCATATCTAGGGATAAAAATACGGGAAAAATAAATGGATATACCTTCGGAATGTATGATAAGGAAGACGAGTTGGAGGCTTTTGCCCGCGGGCAACTTTTCGGCGGACAGGGATACGACAACAGGGTATACGAATTCCTCCCCGAAAGGAAAGATATCGAACAACATGCCATTAGGGATACGGCAACCGTATCAATCAACAAAACGGGATATCCTGTTAATTATCGGATTATGAATGCCGATTATATCGCCGAATGCGAACGTAAACTAAAAGATCCGCTTACACCGATGGAAACGAAGAGAGAAATATGCGAAGAATTGCAACGATTCGCAAATGCTTATGGTACTTCTTTCCGCTGCAATGGTGTTACATATCGTAAAAAGAAATAATAAAAAAATAAAAATGTCTTATATTAAAATTATTCTATACGCTGGATCAGTGTTTCTCGTCGCTTCGTGTAGTTTGTTTCGTCCCAAGATACATTTGTTTGAATTATACGCTCCTTATTGTGGAATTTCGCCAGAGGATACAACCAAATACAGAGATGATGAAATTCTTCAATATATCTATCGTTATCAGCAAAATGATACACTGTTATATGATTATGGATGTACTTTTGAAAGACGTGAATATATACCTTTAATCAAAATATGCGGGGATTCTTGGGGAGGCAAACTTTATACTCATTATGCTCCTTCTTCTCGTTCGGGCGTATTTGGAATGAATATTGAGGAGCGCCATCCGGAAAATATTGAGCTGCCGGGAGGCGATGTACTGCCTTTATACAGTTTTCAGATCGATACGGTTATCCGCTACCGGTATATGACCTCCAATGAACGGAAGGAAGAGGTGAACAATGATCTATACAGGTTAGCCCGTGAATGTCGTGTTTCATATAGAATTTGTGATTTTTATACAGAAATTATGACTATCTATTATGAGGCTGCATACCATTATTACGACAAATGGGATGCAAGTATAAATGCTTTATATTGTTATTGTGTCGAGGACGAGGTATTGCCACTAACGTCAGATTTGGGTATGTGTTATTTCCCCGTAGAGAAGGCGAAAATCGATTATTATGTAAAAAAGAGGTTGATGAAACGTTTTCTGGGATTTTGCAAAATTGAAAGAATACCGATAGCCCCCCAATACCTTCAGGAAGTCGATACGGCCTTATTGGCTTTGCCTACGAAGCATTTTATCCGTGAGTTTCTGCGAACGGAGCGGTTGGATTGTCTGGACGGAAAAACGTTTCCCCTGCCCGAAAAACAACCCCATGCCCCTCCGGAAACGGTAATTCCGTAGATACGCAATTTATTGCTTATCTACATCCCAATACCTATTATATAGATCGTAAAATGAAAATGTTTGATCGTAAAATTCTTCTATGTGCCGGGGTGCTACTTACCATTGCTTCGTGCAGTTTGTTCCGGCCTAAGCCTCAATATATTGAAGAAATTATCTCTGAGGTGCTAATCTTACCTGATTCGGTATGGTACTTAGGTGATGATATTGAACAGCGGATCTATCGTTATCAACATGATGATACGCTGTTATATGATTACAGATGTACTTTTTCAAGACCCGAATACAGGCCTTTAATCAAAATAAGCGGAGATCCTTGGCGAGGAGAATTGTATACATATTATGAACCTTCTTCTCGTTCGGGAGTATTCGGGATGAATATTGCGGATGAGCATCTTCCGGAAGGTGTCAAACTGCGTTACAGTGATGTGCTTCCTTTGTACAGGTTTCAGATTGATACGGTTATCCGGTACCGGTATATGACCCATAATGAACGTCAGGAAGAAGAAGTGAGCCATTTATACAGGGTCTCCCACGATTACTTCCTTATACCGGACTATGAGCGTTTTTATAAATATATTTGGTACGCTGAATATGAATCTGTATACCATTATTATGACAAGCAGGATTCGATAGAGCATTCCGGCAATGATCCGTATTGCGACGAGGATGAGTTATTGGCTCCGACCTCGGATTTGGGTATGTGCTATTTTCCTATGGAGAGATTAAAATTAAATTATTATCAGCATGGGAGGCTGGTGAAACGTTTTCTCGGGTTTTGTACCTTTGACAGGCTCTTAAAACCCGAATACTTTCAGGAAGTCGATACGGCCTTATTGGCTTTGCCTACGAAGCATTTTATACGTGAGTTCTTGCGAACGGAGCAGTTGGATTGTCTGGACGGAAAAACATTTCCCCTTCCCCAAAAACAACCCCATGCCCCTCCGGAAACGGTAATTCCGTAGATACCTATTATATAGATCGTAAAATGAAAATGTTTGATCGTAAAATTCTTTTATGCGCCGGGGCGTTGCTTTTCATTGCTTCGTGCGGTTTGTTCCGGCCCAAGATACACTTGTTTGAATTCGATAAATGTCCGATGATAGCACCGTATGATAGAACAATATACGGAGATGACAGAATTATGCAGGATATCTATCGTTATCAGCCAAATGATACGTTGTTATACGAATACAGATGCGTTTTTGAAAGACCCGAATACAGCACTTTAGTCAAAATATGCGGGGATTCGTATGCGGGAAAATTGTATACATATTATACTCCTTCTTCTCGTTCGGGCGTATTCGGTATGAATATTGGGAAGCGCCATCCGGAGGGTGTCGAACTGCCGGGTGGCGGTGTATTGCCTTTATACAGGTTTCAGATCGATACGGTTATCCGCTATCGGTATATGACCCATAATGAACGTTTGGAAGAGGTGAAAAACGATTTATACAGGGTTTCGCGCGAATACCGTATATCGGATTCTTGGGATTTTTATAAAAATATTTGGTATGCATACTATCGTGCAGTATACCATTATTACGACAAGCAGGATTCGGCAATATACGCTCGTTATTATCCATATTGTAGCGAGGATAATATATTACCTCCGACCTATGATTTGGGGATGTGTTATTTTCCGGTAGAGAAGGCAAAAATCGATTATTATGTGGGAAAAAGACTGATGAAACGTTTTCTCGGGTTCTGTACCTTTGACAGGCTCTTAAAACCCGAATACTTTCAGGAAGTCGATACGACCTTGTTGGCTTTGCCTACGAAGCATTTTATACGTGAGTTTCTGCGCACGGAGCGGTTGGATTGTCTGGACGGAAAAACATTTCCCCTGCCCAAAAAACACCCCCATGCCCCTCCGGAAACGGTAATTCCGTAGATACCTATTATATAGATCGTAAAATGAAAATGTTTGATCGTAAAATTCTTTTATGCGCCGGGGCGTTGCTTTTCATTGCTTCGTGCGGTTTGTTCCGGCCGAAGATACATTTGTATGAATTTGATAAAAACCCAATGATAGCACCATGTGATACGACAAAATACGGATATGACAGGATTATGCAGGATATCTATCGTTATCAGCGAAATGATACGCTGTTATACGAGTACAGATGTGTTTTTGAAAGACCTGAATATTTTCCGTTCATCAAAATAAGTAAAGACCCTGATTTTTTCTTAGGGGGAAGACTCTATACGCATTATGCTCCTTTTTCTCGTTCGGGCATATTGGGGATGACTGTTAGGGAGGGTCATCCGGAGGGTATCGAACTGCCGGGCGGCAGCGAATTACCTTTATACAGGTTTCAGATCGATACGGTTATCCGCTACCGGTATATGGCCTCTAATGAACGGAAGGAAGATCTGAAAAACAATTTATACAGGGCATCCCGTGAATACTATAATCTTGAATCCGAGTTCTTTCGTTTTTATAACCTTATTTGGAGTGCTTACTATGATGCTGCATACCATTATTATGACAAGCGTGATTCGATATTATATACCCGATACGGTCGATGTAGAAACGAGGATAATATATTACCGCCAACCGAGAATTTAGGTATGTGTTATTTTCCGGTAGAGAAAGTGAAAATCGATTATTATGTGGGAAAAAGACTGATGAAACGTTTTCTCGGGTTTTGTATTTTTAATGATACGATAAAAGCCCAATACCTTCAGGAAATGGATACGGCCTTGTTGGCTTTGCCTACGAAGCATTTTATACGTGAGTTTCTGCGAACGGAGCAGTTGGATTGTCTGGACGGAAAAACATTTCCCCTGCCCCAAAAACAACCCCATGCCCCTCCAGCAACGGTAATTCCGTAGATACCTATTATATAGATCGTAAAATGAAAATGTTTGATCGTAAAATTCTTTTATGCGCCGGGGCGTTGCTTTTTATTGCTTCGTGCGGTTTGTTTCGGCCGAAGCCTCAGTATATTGAAGAAATTATCTCTGAGGTGCTAATCTTACCTGATTCGTTAAGATACTTTGGTAATAATATTGAGCAGCGGATCTATCGTTATCAACATGATGATACGCTGTTATATGATTACAGATGTACTTTTTCAAGACCCGAATACAGGCCTTTAATCAAAATAAGCGGAGATCCTTGGCGAGGAGAATTGTATACATATTATGAACCTTCTTCTCGTTCGGGAGTATTCGGGATGAATATTGCGGATGAGCATCTTCCGGAAGGTGTCAAACTGCGTTACAGTGATGTGCTTCCTTTGTACAGGTTTCAGATTGATACGGTTATCCGGTACCGGTATATGACCCATAATGAACGTCAGGAAGAAGAAGTGAGCCATTTATACAGGGTCTCCCACGATTACTTCCTTATACCGGACTATGAGCGTTTTTATAAATATATTTGGTACGCTGAATATGAATCTGTATACCATTATTATGACAAGCAGGATTCGATAGAGCATTCCGGCAATGATCCGTATTGCGACGAGGATGAGTTATTGGCTCCGACCTCGGATTTGGGTATGTGCTATTTTCCTATGGAGAGATTAAAATTAAATTATTATCAGCATGGGAGGCTGGTGAAACGTTTTCTCGGGTTTTGTACCTTTGATTGGCTCTTAAAACCCGAATACTTTCAGGAAGTCGATACGGCTTTGTTGGCTTTGCCTACGAAGCATTTTATGCGTGAGTTTCTGCGAACGGAGCAGTTGGATTGTCTGGACGGAAAAACATTTCCCCTGCCCCAAAAACAACCCCATGCCCCTCCGGAAACGGTAATTCCGTAGATGCGCAATTTGTTGTGTATTTGCAACTTGATAGCTGTCTTCCTTTGGACGTTTCAGAAACACTCACTCACTCCCTCTGCACCTCCTCTTTTAGCCCCCGGCGGATGCTGTCTTGTTCCATCATACGGCGCATCTCCTTTTCGGTAGGGCGTGTTTTCCACCCTTCCGGAGGAGGTGACAAGGTAAACCAATCGGGAACGGCATCAGAAATAAGATGAATTGGTTTTTCATCTGGATTTAGTGCAATCTTTACAAAAAAACGACTTCCATATTTTGCATCTAAACTTCCTACAATCGTCATTTTTTTATATATCTTATTATTATACTGATAATAATAACAAACCTCATATCCACGCCAGGATACTTTTTTATTTGTAACGGTTAATATTGTCCAAACCCCATGCTCACGGATATCGTTAATTCTCGTTTTATGATATAGACAAGATAACACAAAAAACAAAATGATTGCACAAAAAGAAAGAAATCCTACTGCCTTTTGTGCGTCACTTTTTTCGTCCCAATCTGTCTTTATATTCTTCAATTTTATCTTTAGATACTTTGGATACACTCACTCCCTCTGCACCTCCTCTTTTAGCCCCCGGCGGATGCTGTCTTGTTCCATCATACGGCGCATCTCCTTTTCGGTAGGGCACGTTTTCCACCCTTCCGGAGGAGCCTCTAACGTAAACCAATTAGGGACAGCGTCGAAGATAAGATGTCGTGACTCCTCGTTAGGAACAACCATCATAAAAAAGCGGTTTACATTGATAAATTTTTTGAGTGGCATATTGGTCCCATCTTCATACATACGGTGGTTATACTGAAAGGTATATTCAACATTGTATCCCTTTGGTGCTCCACGAGTTTTTGTAACCGTTAAGATGGTCCATACACCGTTTTTCTCAACATAATTCGCTTCCCTATAACTATTCCACATAATAATCGTAATGGTGGCAAAGATCGTTATACAGCCGATATTACCGATTATATTCTTCTTCGCTTTTTTCTCCATCTGTTTTGTTGTCCGGTATTTGGTGCTCTTTTTTCATTCACTCCCTCTGCACCTCCTCTTTTAGGCCCCGGCGAATGCTGTCTTGCTCCATCATACGGCGCATCTTTCTTTCGGATGGGCGCGTTTTCCATCCTTCTTGAGGAGGTGACAAGGTAAACCAATCGGGAACGGCATCAGAAATAAAATATTTTGATTCTTCCCCGGGAACAATCATCATAAAAAAACGGTTACCGGACTTTGCTTCTAAATCTGTCATAATCTCCATATTTCTTTGTATATTACCATTATACTCGAAATAATAATAAACCTTATATCCACGCCAAGATACTTTTTTATTTGTAACGGTTAATATTGTCCAAACCCCATGTTCACGAATATAATCAATTCTCGTTTTATGATATAGACAAGATAACACAAAAAACAAAACGATTACACAGATAGCAAGAAACCCTACTGCCTTTTGTACGTCACTCTTTTCGTCCCAATTTGTCATATTTATATTCTTCCATTTTGCCTTTGGACGTTTCAGAAACACTCACTCATTCCCTCTGCACCTCCTCTTTTAGCCCCCGGCGGATGCTGTCTTGTTCCATCATACGGCGCATCTCCTTTTCGGTAGGGCACGTTTTCCACCCTTCCGGAGGAGCCTCTAACGTAAACCAATTAGGGACAGCGTCGAAAATGCGTATCCTTGACTCCTCGTTCGGAACAACCATCATAAAAAAACGGTTTACATTGATAAATTCTTTGAGTGCCATATTGGTACCATTTTCATACATACGGTGATTATACTGAAAGGTATATTCAACATTGTATCCCTTTGGTGCTCCACGAGTTTTCGTAATCGTTAAGATAGTCCATACCCCATGCTTCTTAACATAATCTGTCTCCTGACAACCACGCCATGTGATTACCGACATATAGATGATTATCGCCAAGCAACCGATATTACCGATTATATTCTTCTTCGCTTTTTTCTCCATCTGTTTTGTTGTCCGGTATTTGGTGCTCTTTTTTCATTCACTCCCTCTGCACCTCCTCTTTTAGGCCCCGGCGAATGCTGTCTTGCTCCATCATACGGCGCATCTTTCTTTCGGATGGGCGCGTTTTCCATCCTTCTTGAGGAGGTGACAAGGTAAACCAATCGGGAACGGCATCAGAAATAAAATATTTTGATTCTTCCCCGGGAACAATCATCATAAAAAAACGGTTACCGGACTTTGCTTCTAAATCTGTCATAATCTCCATATTTCTTTGTATATTACCATTATACTCGAAATAATAATAAACCTTATATCCACGCCAAGATACTTTTTTATTTGTAACGGTTAATATTGTCCAAACCCCATGTTCACGAATATAATCAATTCTCGTTTTATGATATAGACAAGATAACACAAAAAACAAAACGATTACACAGATAGCAAGAAACCCTACTGCCTTTTGTACGTCACTCTTTTCGTCCCAATTTGTCATATTTATATTCTTCCATTTTGCCTTTGGCTTCTTCGGAGATGGATCTTGTTATGATTTGATAAGCAGTATAGAATACTGTGCCGGCTCCGGTCATTAACCTTTTAGCCAAAATATCGTTTTCAAAACTTTCCATGACTATACCGTAAACACCTCTATAAAAATGAGCACCGGTAAGCTGTATAACCATATCGACAGCGGTATCTTCAGGACTCTTATGGATAAATCCAATTTTAACTTGTTCTTTTTTCGCAGCAAACGGTCTAACTTCTATCAACGCAGAGAGTGCGCTTCCTCCGGGAGAGAACCCTTCGGCTGCCACAGAAACGTAATCCACCCGGTCTACTCCATAGCATAAAGACTGTACGGACCAGTTTACCCCCATCCTTATCCATAGCGTAGGCTTGGTATAGATCATTAATAGCGGCGCTGCTTCAATAGCCAACGGCAGTGCGGCGGTTCCGAGCAGCACCGGCAGCACAAACTCGCGAAACGTCTCTCCCTTCGCGCTGTTGACACATTTATTAAACACATGCGCTTCGCCTTTCGTATCACGGTATTTCTGCATAAAACGGATAGCCTGCCTGAACAGGACATCGTTGTGGTTATATACATCGCCCGGAATCGAATAGTAGAAACGACGCATCTTCTCTATATACGGCTTCATCGAGGCCGTCACTTCAACTTCGGGTAGCAGGACTTCGAACGCTATATCTCCGTCTTTCTTTGCCATATCTTTCTCAATTTTAAATACTGTAAGGGACGTTAAACCGGATATCCGAGTTAAAGGTGAGTCGTTGCGGCAGGATATTCAGGCGGCATACGCATCCTTCGTCCGAGAAATTGTTCGTTCCCACATGACATCCTATGCACAGGGATTCTTCGAATTCGATCTTCAGTGGGAAATTCATCAGTTCGCTGCCAAAGCGGAAAAAACCGCTTTTCTCTTCCACCCCGCGTATCCAGTTGTTGAGGTATGCGTCCGGCATCCGGTAAAGACCTACGGTAGCGATACCGCCACGTATTTCCGTATCGGGTTGCCCGTTATGGCAGACTTCCTGTATAAATGCAATCTCGAAACTTTTCATCTCGTAGGTCTCGGATCCGAGTTCCATGGTCGCTTCCAGCGGGACAACATGACCGCTCGTGATGTTTTTTTTCAGAAACAGTTGCGCCAGTTCCTCCAATTCTTTCATCGAGGTAGCACCGAGTGAAGTACTTTTGTACAAGTCCTTCGCCCAACGATTATCGATCGATTTCGAGGCGCCTTCAAGAATCAGCTGCTCGGCTTGTAAAATACCTTCGATCGACATGTAAGCTTTTCCTTCGTTGATATACTTCATCTTCAACGATATCAAGGCGGCATCCTGAAAACGTATCGTATGCATGGTATTATATTCCGTATCGCGAATGTAAATCTTACCCGAAAGATATTTACTCGTATCGATCGCCCATTCCCAAAACAAAGTGCGGGGAATTCCCGAGATGTAAAACATGATGTTTCCGCCTTTCAGATGGGTCTGAATCTTTCCCCGATCATCCAGCCCTCTCAACAACGTGTAGTTCCATGAATCCAGTTCCAACAAATTCGGAGTGTAAGCCGTGTATTTTCCCTTCTTATCAACGCCTCCGATTTCTAAAAATGCTCTATGTCCGTATTCAGCCATAATGATATTGTTTTAATGAATTTAGTACTATGTTTACAACAACAAAAGTAACGAAATGTTTAATCTGATGGAATAAAATTTTCTATTATTATTAATGCTCCTCTCCTAAACTGTCGTATGCTGTTTGTATCATGATTAAGTTTCCGTGAGGATGGTGGCGGTGTGTCATAACGGGCGAACTGCTTCGTTTCCTGCGGAATGCAAGCTCGGTCACATCCGTTCATGTCTCCCTTGCTCTCATTCTTAATGTCTTGCAATTTCACCCATTCTTACACACCGAAAGAGGGTATGCCCAAACATGACGTTTTGAGACATACCCTCTCTTTCTATGGGCGCGTATGTATCGTCGTCCTTATGGTTTCACCATCGTGCAGGTATATTTCTGTGCGTTGGAGAGCGACAAGGTGATCTTATACGTGCCGGCCTTGACGGCGATGTTGGCGCCGCCGAAGGTCAGATTTTCCGGATCGCCGCCGAGGTTGATGTCCCACGTATCGTTAGCGCGGAACTTCAGCTCCCCGTCTTTCAGGGTCGCGGTGATGGAATATTCGCTTTTGGCGGCATCGAACGTCATCGGCGTAGATGTGTTCCAACCGCCGTCCGTTGCGCTGCCGATCAGTCCGAAGGTTTGGATGAGCACGGCCGACCACGTGAGCGACGAGATGTTCGCCCTCAGCAGATAGAAGCCTTTCTCGGCTTTCAGGTTGCCGGCCCCGCCGTCGGTCGAGAGGGTGCCGTCTTTCGTTCCGGCGCCGTAGTTGGTGCCGTCCCAGCTTTTTTCGGACGTAAACTTAAACTCGCCGTCGAGCGATACGAAGCCGCTGTAGTTCATGAAATCGGTCGAATGCACGAAAGGAGCCGTTGCCGGCGACCATCCCTGATGATTGCCCGGCACGTAGAGGTACGGACTGACGTTGCCCAGTATCGTGACCTTATACGTGTAATCGAGCATATGGAGTTCGATTTTCACCCATCCGCCGTCTTTGATCTTCATCGCGTTGCCGTTAACCACGAGTTTGCCGGAGGTCGATTCGTCGCCGTCGACGGCACAACCCAGTACGCCCTCGCCCCATACGTTTTCCGCCTCGCCTTTTGTAAAGGCATCGACGCGTGTTTGCGGGATGATTTTCCAGTAGCAGTTTTCCGGCACTTTGAGTATCATCGAGAAGACGGGATTTTCATACACATCGCCGCTTTGATTCAGTTTGATAAGCTTCGACACATCGTCGGCCTTCCAGTCGTTCATATTCCCGATCAGGTAATAGGCCTTATCGATAAATGGCGCTTTCGGCTTGACGGCCAGTGTCAGCGAGACGCTGTCCGAACGGAGGGTCTGTCCGCCCAAAGCGATGAGGGCATACAACCGTCCGTTGAGGGTACGCAGTTCCGGACGCTTGCCGTAAATCGAAACGATCGAATCTTGCAATGCGCTTGTCTTCACTTGTCCCAGACTGTCGACCTCGAGCATGACTTTTTCGTTCAGATACAAAGCGTATCCTTTCACTCGTCCTTCGGTAAGTGTCGGTTTCGTAATCGAGCAGACCTTCACTTTTTCCGATGTCACGGCATTCAGGTCGATGGCTTCGACTTTCTCGGCCTTGAAGCCGATCGTCTTTGCCTGTTCCTGCTCCCATTGTTGAGGAGCAGCTACGTCACGGTTAAAATCTTCCGTGCATGCCGTGAGGATAAAAACCGAGCACAGCATCATATAAATTGACCACTTTTTCATATCCGTATAGTTTATCATTTCACTTTACATTTATTCATAACGTCCTTTACCGGTCATAAAGTTCAGGTAAGCGCGTTTGCCTGCCGGCTGCGCGTAACGTTCCTGATCGTCGCCCGAGCCGCGGTAAGCGATTTTTCCGTCGGCAAAGACGATAAATTCGGAGTGCCACCAGTCTTCATCGGCAATCTTCACACACATGCGTACTTCGGCCGTTTGGCTGAACGGAGGAGACACGAAGTCGCCTTTGGCGTCGGCCGGCACGGTGAACAGGTTCTCGTCGAGGATTTCCCACTTGCCTTCGTGAGCCACCCCGCCGATCAGATACACCTTCGGTTTCTCGAACGCGACGGTATATTTCAGGTTACGTCCTTCGACGGCCGTTTTGACGACGACAAGGTACCATCCGGCCTGCGCTACCTTGAGGTTACCTCCCGCGTTGGAAAGGCCTGCATTGGCATGGTCTTCGAGTGTGGCCGAACCGCCGAATTCCTGACCGTCCCAGCCTTTCTCGATGTTGAATTTCATCTCGGCGTCCTTTTCGAAGTAGAGGATACGCCAGAACGTTCCGTTCTTGGCCCAAGTAGGTACCATCTCCATGCAATCTTCCCATTTCCAATTGCCGATCGTACTGCCGACGATGTTCATCGTCTTGGGCAGGACAATGGGGCTGAGTGCAAACTTCGTTCGCGTACGGAGCGTAGCCACATTGGAGAAGATTTCGCCTTTGCCGTTCGTTAACGCCGCCTTGAGCCGGACGTACAGTTTCGAGGTGAGCGGGAAGCGGTCTTCCGTGATTCCCTTCTCCAGTGCCAGCGTAGTTTGTGCCACGGCGATTTCGGCCGCATCGATGGCCATCTTGGCCGTTGTGTATGTCGTAGCCAGCGTGGCAAACTTCCCTTCGGTCGTAAAGTCGTTATCGAGCGATACCTGTACGGAATAGACCGTAGCGGCCGTAAAGCCGTAGTCGGGTTGCGAGCAGGTAAGCTCTACGGACGACGAGTTTTCCAGATCGTACACGGCGCCTTCGGCATAGGCCGGTGTGTTCAGGACGAATTTCGTCGGGTTCTGCAATGTCGGATTGGAGTTGCGGTCGTCCTCGCACGAAGCAAAAACGAGCGATAACCCGGCCAGCAGCATGACTGCTATCTTATTTCTATGTTTCATCATCATGATCTTTATCTGTTTGTTTTGACATGTTCACATTCCGTTGCCGGAAGATTAATAGCCCGGATGTTGTACCAGATTGTTATTCACGTTCAGGTCGTTCTCCGGAATCGGGTAGAGGTTAAGGTGCTTGCCGAAGCTCGTACCGTCTTTCACGCCGCCTTTCCATTGCCATACATAGTTCGTATTGCCTCCGAACTTGCCGAAACGGATCAGGTCGGAGCGTCGCCGTCCTTCGAAGGCGAACTCGCGCGACCATTCGTCCAAAATATGGTCGAGGGTGTACGATGTTTCCGTTTTGGCGTTGGCACGTTTGCGGAGGGTGTTGATCGCATCGGTGGCCGCGGCCGTAGCGCCTCCGTTCTGTCGTACCGTCGCTTCGGCAAACGTCAGGTAGGCTTCGGCCAGACGCATCAGCGGCACATCCATATCGGTATGTTTCGAGTCGCTGGTCGAAGCGCCGTCGGCACGCAGGTTCGAGAATTTGACGAAGGAGAAGCCGCTTTCGAACTTCGACGCGTCGTCGACCGATAAGGTGCGGTCTTTGCCGAAGAACAGCGCGCGGTCGTCTTTCGCCGCCTTGATGATCTGATCCGTCTCGGCATTCGGGGCGTCGCTCGTCGGGAAGAACTTCTTTACCAGTTGCGGACGGCAGCGGTTTCCGGCCCATCCTTCGGTCGTTCCGTAAGCCGGCATGTCTTTCGTTTTATGCGTCGAGGCGATCAGGAAGAGGGAGCCACCGAAGTTACGTGTCGTGGCGCCATCCTGCAAAATCGGCAGGATAATCTCCGTATTCGCCTTATTCGTCGAGCTGCCGTTGTTATCAGCCATAAACAGGTGTTTATACACCGGAGACAGGCTGTACGACGTGCTCATCACTTTCTGTGCGTATTCGGCCGCCTTGGCCCATTGCGCCGTGCCGGTGTATACCTCGGCGTTCAGGTAAAGACGCGCCAGCAGGAGCCACGCCGCCGCTTTATCGGCGCGGCCGTAGGCATTCGTTCGCGGGTCTTTCATCGCTTCGGATGCTTCGAGCAGCTCTTTTTCGACGAATTTGAAGAGTTCGGCACGCTCTGCCTGCGACGGGTTCGCGGTCGATACCTTCGTTACGAACGGTACTTTTCCGAACATATCGATCAGATAGTAGTAGTTCAGAGCACGCATAAAACGCGCTTCGGCGCGCTGTGCCATGCTTTCGCCGTCATTTTTCCCTTCCGTTTGCTCGAGGAAGAAGTTACATAATGTCACGTTGAAATACAGACGGTAATAAAGTCCCGTCACATACTCGTGCGACGCGCCCCACGCGTTGTAGTTGAGCTCGGGTATTCCGCCGTCGCCCCAGCAGCAATGCGCTTCGTCGGTCGAAAGTTCGTTCATATTCCAGATCAGTCGGAAGAAGTCGGACGTTCCTTCGTCAAGTCCATCGATATCGCCCGATCCGGCAGGTCCTTCGATACCGGTCAACCCCATCGTCGCATAAATCTTCGTAAAGACTTTGTTCTGGTCAAATTCCATCGTGACGCTCGGATCGATCGGCGTCACATCCAGATCCCCTACGCACGATACCATTCCCGACATCGAAAAAGACAATGCGGCCGTAATAATCCATGATTTTATCGTATTTCGTTTCATAATGATTTGCACTTTATTCGGTGATTAAAAATTCAATGTTACTCCCATCAACGAGGTAAGGGGACGGGGATAGAGGTCACGGTCAATGCCGTAGTTCAGGCCGACGCCTGAACCGGTAATCAGTTCCGGATCGAGTCCTTTATAGCCGGTAATCGTAAAGACGTTCTGCACGGCGGCGAAAATACGTCCGGATCCCAACCCTTTCAGGTTGAACGAGTAACCGAGCGTGATGTTATCGCACTTGAGGAACGACGCGTTTTGCACGAAATAGTCGGACATGTAGAAGTTGCCTTCGCCCTGCCAGTTGTTTTCGAGTACCATCGTCGGACGGTTGATCAGGAACCCTGACGGGGCATACAACTGACTCAAATTACTGCTGCTCGACTCTACATCGTTATAGACGTAGTTATTCAGGCTCGTGCGGAGCGTAAAGCTGAAGTCCCATGCTTTGTAAAGCATCTTCGACGAAAGTCCCATCAGCACGTCGGCCGTCGGTTTTTTGTAGAAATACTTGTCGCTCTCGTTGATGATACCGTCGCCGTTACGGTCTACAAACAGGTTTTCGATCGGCTTACCCTTGTCATCATACACCTGCTGATATACGTAAAACGCGTATGCCGGATGACCGACGGCATGAGCCTGTACCTTATTTCCGGTACCGTACGAAACACCTCCGGTGGAAACATAGTAACCGTCGCCGTCGCCACTCGTGAGCTTCGTGATTTTGTTTTTGTTATACGTCACGTTAAATCCGATGTCCCACGTGAAATCTTTCTGCACGACGGGCTTACCATGGATCGAAAATTCGACTCCGCGGTTCTCAAGCGATCCGATATTCGCGTTCACCTGATTCTTGAAGTTCGTTCCGGCCGATACATAGACATAGTTAATCAGGTCGTCCGTCTTGCGATAGTAATAATCGACAGCCCCCGAGATACGGCCGTTCATAAAGCCGAAGTCGAGTCCGGCGTTGTACGTCGTCGTCTTTTCCCATTTCAAATCTTTGTTATACGCGTCGGGACGATACGACTCGCCCTGGCCGTAGCCGATCGGATAGTAGGCAAAACCTTTGTTGGCCGTGTAAGAAGCGAAATACGAATAATCCGAACCGATGTTCTGCTGTCCGGTTACCCCGTAGCCCAGACGGAGTTTCAGGTCGGAGAGTACGTCGATATCTTTCAGGAATCCTTCCTCTTTCATCTTCCAACCGAAAGCGAACGAGGGAAAGGTGCCCCAGCGATGATCTTTATGGAAACGCGAAGAGCCGTCGCGGCGAACCGTAGCCGTAAACAGATACTTGTCTGCCAGCGTGTAATTCAGACGTCCGAAGAACGAAACGAGGAAGTTCTCCGAAGCCCATTCCTTTTGAGACGGAGAATATTCTTTGCCGGGGTTGATCGTGTTCGTTTTCGGATAATATCCCGTATAGCGGTTGTTGCCCTCGCGATGAAAATGTTGCCATTCGTACCCCACCATAGCGTCGAGGTTGTGAATGCCTTCCGATTTCACATATTGCAAATACGTATTGAACGACAGATTATACTTGTCGATTTCCTCGAAGCCGTAGCTGCCGTAGTAATTGTTTGTGAACGAATAGGGACTTACGTCCGTCGTCTGCTTTCCGGTCGAGAGGTCCATCCCTCCGTTGGCGTGGATGCGCAGGTCGGGCAGAAAGTGGAACTTGTAATCGACCTCGAGATTGCCCACGAGCGATTTCGATTTTGAACGGTCGTTCTTGAGCTCCAGCAGCGAGACGGGGTTACCCGGAGCCAGCGAGTTGCTTGTCAGCGTCCATGTCGGATCGTTGAGTGCTTTTCCGTCATTCGTCCATTGGAAGTAACCGCCGAAATATTTCGAGTAAACTTCGCCTTCGCCCATCACCGGATGAGTCGGATCCATTCGGGTGGCCGTACCTACCGCGCCGGCATCGGCAAAGCGGGACTGTGCGTACATCCCTTTCAGGTTTCCGTTCAGCTTCAACATCCCGTCGAAGAACGAGGGAGAGAGGTTGAGCGATGCGGTGTACCGCTCGAAGTTCGAGGTCTTGAGGATACCGTTCTGGTTCGTATAACCGACCGATACGCGGAAAGGCATCGTACCCAAACCACCGTACAGACTGATGTTATGGTCGGTCGAGAGGGCTGTCCGATAGATTTCTTTCTGCCAGTCAGTGTCCGCGTTGCCCAGCGCCTTGTATGCGTCGCTGCTTTCGCCGTATTGCTGCTTGATGCGCGCGCGGTATTCGTCGCCGTTCATCACTTCGATTTTGTCTCTTGCGTTACTCATCGAGATGTTTCCGTCGTACGTGATGCGTACTTTCGATTTACCGCCTTCGAGCGAGCCTTTCTTCGTCGTGATGATGATCACACCGTTCGATGCACGCGATCCGTAGATGGCTGTGGCCGAAGCATCTTTCAGCACCGTGAAAGTTTCGATGTCGTTCGGGTTAACCATCGAGAGCGGGTTCGAAAGCCCTTTGACCCCGTCGTTATCCATGGCCAGTCCGTCGATAACGATCAACGGGTCGTTGTTGGCGTTCAACGATGACCCGCCACGAATACGGATCGTGGCGCCGCCGCCCGGCGTACCGCCGCTCGATACGACATTCACGCCGGCAATCTTTCCGGCCATCAAATCTTGTGCGTTCGTCGTCAGTCCGCGGTTCATTTTGTCCGGCTTGATGGCTGTCACGGAGCCTGTCGCATCGTCTTTTTTCACCGAACCGTATCCGATTACGACGACTTCTTCGAGCATCTCCGAATCTTCCCGTAAAATAATCCGCATGGGGTCTTTTGTGGCGTTGACCTCCTGCGGCTTGTAACCGATGTAAGAAACAACGATCACGGCCTTTTCATCGACCGACAGCGTAAAATTACCGTCCAGATCGGTGATGATTCCGTTAATCGTACCTTTCTCCACTACATTCGCCCCGATGACGGGTTCGTTCATCTCATCGACAACGGTACCTTTGACCGTTATCTTCTGCGCATAGCCGCCGGCCGCGACAAGCAGCGCGACAAGCAGTAGGCAGATGCTTCTCTTTCGAGAGAATAGCTTGTTTTTATTCATATCCTTGTTGTTTTAGGTTTTATTTCTGTTCCATGATACTGATGGCATAGCCTCCGCCGGGTGCGGCTTTGAGGGTCAGCTTCGTTTTGTTCGTCACGTTCATCCGTTTGATCGTGTAAGCCTGAGGATTTTTTTCGTAATGGGCATCCGCAGCGTCGGCATAAATCGTGGCCGTGTATTTCTTTCCGGCATCCAGAAAGTCGAGCGCAAGGCGCGAGGTATGGCCGTTCTCGTCCGTCGTGCATCCGACGAACCAGTTGTTCGTTCCTTTCGCTTTACGTGCCACGGTGATGTAATCGCCCGGCTCGGCTTCGAGGTATTTCGAGTCGTCCCAATCGATGGCTACGTCCTTTATAAATTGGAAAGCGTCCATAAAACGTTCGTAGTTTTCGGGCAGGTCGGCCGCCATTTGAAGCGGACTGTACATCGTCACATACAGTGCCAATTGGCGTGCGAGCGTCGAGCGTACGTAAGAGTTGTTGCCCGGGTTCACTTTTTCGAGCCGTGTTTCGAAGATACCGGGCGTGTAATCCATCGGTCCTCCGATCTGGCGTGTAAACGGTAACACCGTCGTGTGGAAGACCTTGTTCCCGCCGAACGACTCGTATTCCGTACCGCGTGCGGACTCGTTGCCGATCAGGTTCGGATACGTACGGCAGAGCCCTGTGGGACGTACTGCTTCGTGTGCATTGACCATCACTTGATATTCGGCCGCTTTCTGTACCGCATAGAGGTAATGGTTGATCATCCACTGGCCGTAGTGATACTCGCCGCGCGGAATGATATTCCCTACATAACCGCTCTTAACAGCATTGTACCCGTAATCTTTCATTAACTGATAGGCCTTGTCCATGTGACGTTCGTAGTTCCGTACCGAAGCCGATGTCTCATGGTGCATCATTAACTTCACGCCTTTTGAAGCCGCATATTCGTTCAGCCCTTTCAGGTCGAAGTCCGGATAAGGCGTCACAAAATCGAACACGTAGTCTTTCGACATGGCGAACCAATCTTCCCAGCCTTCGTTCCATCCTTCCACAAGCACCTGGTCGAACCCGTGCTGTGCGGCAAAATCGATATACCGGCGCACTTTTTCGTTATTCGCTGCATGCGTACCGTTCGGTTTCGTTTTCGTATAGTCCGTGACACCCAAACGCACCGAAGGCAGGTCGTTCGTATACGCCCACGATGAACGTCCCGAAATCATTTCCCACCATACCCCGATGTATTTCACCGGACGAATCCACGACACATCATCGAGTTTGCACGGTTCGTTCAGGTTGAGAGTCAGATGAGAGGCGAGGATACGACGTGCGTCGTCGCTGACGATGACCGTACGCCACGGCGTGTGACACGGCGTTTGCATATATCCTTTTTTTCCTTGTGCGTCGGGGGTTAACCACGACTGGAACGTCAGCGTTTGATCGTCGAGATTGAGCGACATACACGGGTAATCGACAAGCGCCGCCTCGTGTAAGTTGATGTAAAGCCCATCCTGCGATTTCATCATCAAGGCTGTTTGTACGCCGGTAGGGGAGAAGGGCGTCTGGGAGGTGTTCGGCGTGACGGCCGTTTGCATCAGTCCGCGTATCTCCGTCAGGCGCGATTCCGTGTAGTCGTATTCCTGCGTGTCGTAATCGCCCGGAATCCAGAAGGCTGTATGATCGCCGGCCATCGCGAATTCCGAATATTCTTCCTGAATGATAAAGTAGTTCAGGTTTTTCTGTTGTGGAAATTCGTATCGAAAGCCCAGTCCGTCGTCATAGAGGCGGAAGCGTACGACCATGGTACGGTCGCCTTCGGCCTGATGAAGCGTCGCCGTCAGCTCGTTATAATGATTGCGTATCACTTTTACTTCGCCCCAGACAGGCGTCCATGTCTCGTCGAACGTTGCGGTTTCGACACCTTTCAGCGTAAATCCTTTACGCAACGAGAATCCTTCGATTTCAAGACCGAGTTTGCTCGGTTTGATCACCGGCTTCTGTTTATACATCAATTCATAAACAGGGGTACCTTCGCCGTTCACCTCGAAACGCATCAGCAAGTTTCCGTCCGGCGATTTTAACTCTTCCGCACGCGTCACAAAGGGTACGGATACAAGAAAAGAGAATAGAAAAAATAGCTTTTTTCGTAGATTTATGCTCCTCATGTCAATAAAAAATTAATAATCGGAACAAAGGTATACTCCTAAAAGCGGTTATATTCTTGAATGAAGCCGAATATAAATAAAATAAGTCTTATGTGATTCGTAAAATATTGTTTTCTTGTTGCTTGTGTGTTTTTGTAGAGTGCAAAAATATAAATGGAATGATGATGAAAAGAGAGGGAATACTTGCCTTGAAGGAAGTATTTTTACATTTTTTGTAAAATAATCAAGTCCTGAAACTGGTCGGTCTTACGGTGCGGATCACTCCATCGACCGGGTTCCATATAAACCGTCTGCAATTTACTGTTGGTAATCATCGACGATAAACATTCCGGATCATAAGCTACGTTAGCCTCTTTAACTTTTTCGTCGAGGAACGCATATCCGTCATGTCGGTATTTAAAAGAAAATTCGCCGGTACGTCCGGCTTCTATATTCTGTTTGGCTTCTTCGTCCAAGATGAAAAAAGTTGCGACACAGTAGCCTCCTTTCTTGAGGACACGATAAATCTCCGATAAATAGTTGTTAATGTCTTCCGGAATCATGTGAGAGAAAACAGAGAAGAGTGTCACGACATCGAACCGATTATCTTCGTACGGAAAAATGAAATCTTTGGCGCTTGTCTCTGTACTCAGGTTGTATAAGTCGTTCTTTAAATCGACATGCTTGAAGATAAAATTCGGATACTTCGGGGTAATATGTTTCTGACACCAGTTCACCCCTTTTTTTACAAGATCAAACCCTTCGAATCGGCCATCGGCATTCAGATAGTCTGTCATGGCAACAGCTAACCGACCGATACCGCTGCCGACATCGAGCACGGCCGCATCAGGTTGCATGCCGGTGTGTCGAAGAATGGTTTCCCGTTGGAGTTTTCCCTGTTCGATAAAGTCGCCGCTGCCGATAAAAATCATACCTTTGGGGGGTATCATGGCGTCTCGTTTGGCGAACAAGTCGCCCGGAAGATAATACAATCGTCTTAAAACCAGTCGTCCGTGCGGCGGTATCCGATAATAAATCCATCGAAGAATAGCATGTGTACTCATATTTTTAACTGTTATATATTGGATATGTGGCAGCAAAGCTAATCATTACAGATAAATCCCGCAAACAGGTAGGGTAGGGAAGAGCGCCAATTTCATGATATTTGCTGGCATAACTTTCGGATAAAACCAAGTCGGAGAGTAGGGTATTGAACTTCTTGGTATGTCTTTGGTGTCGCGTCCGGTTGCTGTTTTGCTCGATTAAATATAATCATGTAACTTTGCCGCATGAAATTCGAGCTCGTACAAACAGACTCGCAGTCGCAGGCGCGTGCCGGAGTAATGACGACCGATCATGGGATTATCGAAACGCCCATATTTATGCCCGTCGGGACGCAAGGCACAGTCAAGGCTGTCCATATCCCCGAACTGGAGCAAGACATTCGCGCGCAGATTATTCTGGGTAATACGTATCATCTCTACCTTCGTCCGGGACTTGATATTCTCGAGAAAGCCGGAGGATTGCATAAGTTTAACAGTTGGAACCGTCCTATTCTTACGGATAGTGGCGGTTTTCAGGTGTTTTCGCTGGCCGAAAACCGGAAACTCACTTCCGAGGGGGCAGAGTTTCGTTCTCATATCGACGGCAGCAAGCATTTCTTTTCGCCCGAAAGAGTGATGGATATCGAACGTACCATTGGAGCGGATATCATAATGGCGTTCGATGAATGTTGTCCGGGGGATGCCGACTACGCATATGCTAAAAAATCGCTCGAGTTGACCGAACAGTGGCTGAAACGCTGTGTGAAACGGTTTAACGAGACGGAACCGAAATACGGATATAGCCAATGCCTTTTTCCCATTGTGCAGGGCTGTGTCTATCCCGATTTACGCATACGGGCAGCTGAAAACGTAGCCGCGATCGGAGCCGATGGGAACGCGATCGGGGGATTGGCGGTAGGTGAACCGACAGAAAAAATGTACGAAATGATCGAGCTGGTCAACGCCATCCTGCCGAAAGACAAGCCGCGTTACCTGATGGGAGTCGGTACGCCGGTGAACTTGCTCGAAGCCATCGAACGCGGCGTGGATATGTTCGACTGTATCATGCCCACACGAAATGGTCGCAACGGACAACTCTTCACCCGTTTCGGTACGATGAACATGCGTAACCGCAAATGGGCTGACGATTTTTCACCCATCGACTCGGATGCTCATTCGTACGTCGACACGCTTTACAGCCGCGCTTATCTGCATCATCTGTTCAAAGCCGACGAGTTGCTGGCGCTCCAGATCGCTTCCGTCCACAACCTCGCGTTTTACCTATGGTTGGTCAGGGAGGCACGCCGCCATATTATCGCGGGCGATTTCACGACATGGAAGAACAGCATGATCGGACCCTTATCGCAACGAATCTGAGATGCAAAAAGACCGTTTCAGGCTAACGAGAATCGACCGATATATCATCCGGAAATTTCTGGGTACCTATATTTTCACCATTCTGTTGGTGATCGCGATCACCGTTGTCTTTGACTTCAACGAAAAGATCGACTATTTCATCGGACCTAAAGCTACGGCTACGATGCACGGAATCATTTTCGATTATTACCTGAACTTTATTCCTTATTTTATCAGTATTTTCAGTCCGCTGTTCACGTTTATCACCGTGATTTTCTTTACGTCTCAACTGGCCGACAGGTCCGAAATCATCGCCATGCTCGCCAGCGGGATCAGTTTCCGCAGACTGATGCGTCCTTACCTGATTTCAGCTACGATTATAGCGTCGGCCAATTATGTGCTGAACGCCTATATCATTCCTCCGGCCAACATGGTCCGAATCGAGTTTCAGAATACACATATCCGGGATAAAAAAGTCTCGTCGGCGCGGAATATCCAGCTCGAAATCGAACCGAATGTTTTTGCTTACTTCGACCGGTACGATGCTTCTTCTTCCATGGGATATCGCTTTTCTATAGATAAATTCAAAGACAATGAATTAGTTTCACGCCTGACCGCCCAATCGATCAAATACGATTCGCTCTACACGTGGACGATTATCGATTACGTGATCCGGGATTTCGATGGGATGCGCGAAAAAATTTCGACCGGCACACGGAAAGATACGACTTTGACGTTTGTGCCTTCCGATTTTCTGATTTCCGAAAGCGACTGCGAGACGATGACCATGCCGCAACTGTCACGACATATCCGGCGACAGAAAGAACGGCGCCTCGCGAATATTCAGCTCTTTGAAATCGAATATCATCTACGGATAGCGACGATTATGTCGTTTTTTATCCTGACCCTTATCGGCGCCTCGCTCTCCTCGCGTAAAATGAAAGGAGGTATGGGGCTGAATATCGGGATCGGGTTCGGACTGAGTTTTTCGTATATCCTCTTCTCGAAAATCACGTCGACGTTTGCCATCAGCGGCTATGTGAGTCCTATGGTAGCTGTTTGGATTCCCAATATCCTCTATCTGTTCATTACGATTTATCTTTACCGGAAGGCTCCGCGATGAGCGTGCTTTGCTGTTTGCAAAAAAAATCGTTCTTTTGTATCCGTATTCGTCGGATACGAAAACAATAAAGAAGAAAATATATGCGCACATCTGCTCTTCAATATCTGTACCTTCAGAAGCCGGTAAGCACGGTGATCTTCGTCTGTCTGCTCTCGATCCTCCCGTGGATTGCGACGGGCGATTTTTCGACGAAAGGTGAACCGCGCGAAGCGGCCGTAGCGGTCTCGATGCTCGAAACGGGTAACTGGACACTGCCGACGGTTTATGCCGACGAATTTGCCTACAAACCGCCGATGGTGCATTGGCTGATGGCTGCCTGCTCGCTGCCGCAAGGCTATGTGAGTGAGCTGACGGCGCGATTGCCTTCGGCGATAGCTTATACGGCGCTGATGGCCATTGTGCTGATTTTCTTCGGTCGGCGTGTGCGTTTTCAAGAAGCATTTATTGCCGTTTGCCTGCTGTTTACTTGTGTCGAGATTCATCGTGCGGGGATGACGGCGCGTGTCGATATGGTGCTGACTACCTTTATGGTGGCCGGATTGATACAAATGTACCGATGGGAAGAAAAACTGTCGCTGAAAGGACTGCCTCTCGGGATACCGCTGCTGCTCAGTGGTGCCGTACTCACCAAAGGGCCGGTCGGAATCATTCTTCCTCTGTTTGTCTTTGGCGTCTATCTGTTGATGCTGCGAAAGTACAGCCTCCTTCGGATTTTTAAGGCGCTGTTTTATCCCTTTGTCTCGTCGCTGTTTATTCCGATGCTTTGGTATATTGAAGCGTGGAAGCAAGGAGGTGATGAGTTCCTGAATGTGGTATTGGCCGAAAACTTTGGGCGCTTTTTTCATTTGAGCGAAGCCAATATATCGTATGATCTGGGACATAAGGAAGGATTTTGGTACAACTTCATCACCCTTGCGGCGGGATTTATGCCGTGGACGCTATTGCTCTTTTTCTCTCTGTTCGGAATGCGTCGGCGCAAGTTGCAGGGACGTGTCGGAACATGGCTGAGAAACGTGTGGAACCGTATCTTGTCGCTCGATAAAGTACGTCTGTTCAGTCTTGTCGCGGCTGTCTGCATCGTTTTCTTTTACATGTTGCCAAGCAGTAAACGGAGTGTTTACCTGATGCCGGCGTATCCGTTTATTGCGCTGTTTATGTCGCAGGGCATTCTTTATCTGACGGAGCATCGTTCGAAGCTGACGCGTGTCTTCGCCGGTGTGTTGACTGGCGTGGCCTCCGTTGCTTTCATTACGGCGCTACTCAGCATGACGGGGATGGTAGATATTGTGGCGCTGGCGGGCAACTATACGACGAAGGCTTCTGCCTTGCAGAACGTTGAAGCGATTAGCCATGCTTTTCGCCCTTCGGCTTCGACCGTCATTGTCCTAGTGTTGCTGCTGATCGCATTAGTGACAAGTTATTACCAACTGTTCAAAAAAATCAACATCAAAATGTTGTATGCTTCCATCTTTTTGGTGTTCTGCGTTCATCTTTTTATCGACGGCATCGTGATGAGGGGCATCCGTAACGAAACATCGTCACGTGCCTTTGCCCGGCAGATTCGCGAGGAATATCCCTTGAACAGGAATAACCTTTTTGTGATGAACAATTTGCGCGAATATACGAACTTGTACGGTCTGAACTTTTATCTTGGCAACTGCTTCCATAATTTCGAGACCGAGCAACCGCAGACAGGCTATTTCTTAGCCGATGAGAGGGATTATCCGAAAATCCTCGAACGATATGCGGGAGCATATACGTTTGAAGAACTACGCACTTCAGACCGAATTCTGGCCGATGTTAAAGGCCGGGTTGTATTGTCGCGATTTGCCAGAAAATGAGGGGGTGATGACCGGAAAGTCATCATTTTTTGTCTAAAAGTCTGCGAACGAATCTTATTTCGTATCTTTGTGGTGTATGTAGTCCACTTGTTTGTTGTTGTAAAAGAAAGAAAATGATGAAACCAATTGATGTCGAAGAGCGTGTGCAAAAGGCACGCCATTTATTCTCGGAAGGGTACAATTGTGCGCAGTCCGTATTATTGGCCTACACCGATGTATTTGAGATGGAGCCTCAACTTGCGGCGACAATTGCAGCGCCGCTGGGCGGAGGAGTAGGGAAGATGCGCGAGGTGTGTGGAACGGTAAGCGGTATGGCCATCATCGCGGGACTGATGGAGCCGGCAACCGATCCGTCGGACAAAGAAGCCAAGATGCGGAATTATGCACTAGTACAGGAGTTGGCGGGAGAGTTTCGTAAAGTAAACGGCTCAGTTATATGCCGTGAATTGCTTATGAAGGAAGATGAAAAGGACGCCACAGCATCGTCCGCCTCTGCTTGCGAGTCGATTCGCAAGCGTCCGTGTGCCGAATATGTGGCCACAGCCGTCCGTCTTGTCGGCGAGAAACTTCAACAGCGCTCCTGAAGAACCTTACGGTTTGACAAGAATCGGAAGAGTTCCCCCCCCATTGCTGTTTCTGCAGAGCGAGCCGTGGAGGGTTTTGCCGCTAAGCGTTTCGGGAGAGTAAGGGAGGCGTAAAAACAACGAAATCAGGATGGGAGAGCCGTACGAAATGACGGTAATCATCCTCATCCTGATTTTACAGTTGATTTTATCCTTTGAACTCGTGATGTTCGGGTTCTATTCTACCGGTTCAAAATCTTCTTTACCAACACCACATAAAGGGCATACCCAATCGTCCGGAATATCTTCGAACGCTGTTCCCGGAGCGATACCGCCGTCCGGATCTCCTTCTACCGGATCGTAAATGTAGTCACATACGATGCATCTATACTTCTTCATACTTTATTATGTTTAAAAAATTAAGCGGACAAATATAGTGTTTTTTTTTATTTTAGATATGGTTTTTGGGAGAATCTTTGCGCTGTTCGATGGAATTTTTATGCATATCAATGATTTACTTGAATGATGTGACGACTCAGTTCGGGGTCTTGCATCGACTGCGGCACCGATGTCTTGACCATCTCTATGATTGCATGGGCCATTTTCCGGCGGACGAAACTGCGGCTGACAATCAGACTGATTTCCCTGACCGAAGTGTCTCCTTTAATCTTGCGGAGGTTACCCTGCTTCTCTTCGGGAAGGCCCATGGCCGTCATCTCGGGAATAATCGTCAACCCACCGTTGTAATCTACAATATTCATTAAAGTATCTAAGCTTCCTGATTCATAACTGACCGTTGGAAACGGTTCATGCTCTTTTTTTCTTTTACAGAGTGTTTCGGCTTGCCCGCGCAAGCAATGAATGTTGTTAAGCAACCATACTTTCTGGATATCGATGTTCTTTAGATCGATTTCTTGGTGCTGAAAGAGTTCTTCGTCCGGCGATACATAGGCGTAGAACTTTTCGTAATAGATCGGGGTCTCGATCAGCAAAGGGTCGTTTAACGGACTGACAACGAGTCCTCCGTCTATGCGGCCACACAAGATGTGTTCGATCATCTCCGACGTAGAGACTTCTTCCATGATAAGATTAATCTCGCTCTCCGACTCACGAACGATCTTTAACAGTTCCGGAACCAGATAGGAGGCAATGGTGGGAATGATTCCGATCTTGAAATTTCCTTTTATGATGTCTTTTTCGTTGTTTACAAGTTCTTTTATTTGATTGAATTGATAAAGCGAGACTTGTGCCTGACGGATGATCTGCTTCCCGATTTCTGTAGGACTGACAGGCTGTGTCATTCGATCGAAAATCTTAACTTCCAGCTCATCTTCCAGCTTCTGAATCATCATACTCAAGGTCGGTTGCGTGACCCGACAAGCTTCTGCCGCTTTGGCAAAATGCCGGTAATTATCGACGGCGATGATATATTCTAATTGCTGAATCGTCATATCTGTCCCATTCATTGATAAAATTGATGCAAAGATAGAAATTATCAATTTGACAAATGGAATTTATAACCGTATCTTTGCATGCAAAAAGAATAAGAATATTAACAAACCAATAAAAAATAAATAGAATTATGAATGCGAAAAAAAAGACGGGAAAAGAAGTGAACAACTCCGTACAATCGATTATTAACGGCTTGAGCGATGTGCTCGCCAACCGTCAGGTGTATTATGCGAATCTGAGAGGTTTGCATTGGGATATTGTAGGCGATAAGTTCTTCGAATTACATGAACTGTATGAAGAGTATTACAATGAAGAAGCAGCGGCTATCGATCAGGTGGCTGAGCGGATTGCCATGTTGGGCGGACATCCTGAAAACCGCTTCTCGGAATATCTGAAACAATCGGATATTAAAGAAACGCATCATGTATCGGATTGGGAAGAAGGAGTCAACCAAGTGATCGCATCGAAGAACATCCTGCGCGAGAAATATCAGAGCCTCGTTAAGGTGGCTACCGAAGCCGGCGATTTCGGTACGGTTGCATTGGCAGGCAAACATCTTTCTGCCATTGAAACGCACTTGTGGAAATTGACGACCTATATGGCCGAATAATAATGGTTTACTGAAAGCATAAACCGGGGCTGTCCGAACATCTTAACGATGCGGGACAGCCCCGGTCGTATGTTGTAACGTTAACGTTGTTCGTTGATTAACGTTTGGATATCGGGTGTTTCCGTATGATTTCCGAGATAAATCGTTCTGGACGGGAAGGCGAAGTTGAGGCCGGCTTTGTTGAACGAACGGAGAATTTCGAAATTGACCATGGAACGTGTTCCGAAAATATCGGCTCCTTTACGAATGAAATAAACGAAACGGATCACAAGCGACGACTCTGCAAAATTCGCGAATGCTACATTTAGATCATTTTCTTCCACATCCGATACTTTATGAGGAATCTTTCGTAAAATTTTAACGGCTTCCTGCATTTTCTCGGGCGTAGTATCGTACGTCAGTCCGATCTCCATGACAATACGCCGGGCAGGCTCGGAAGAAATATTCGTGATCAAGGCATCGATCAGCTTGTAGTTCGGGATGATGACGATTCGCTTGTCATACGTCTCAAGCCGGGTGCTTCTTAATCCGATGTCGACTACGGTGCCCTCCATCATGTCGAAACTGATTACATCGCCGATTTGGAAGGTCTTGTCCGTAAAGATCGTGATTCCGCCAAAGATGTTTTTGATCGTATCCTGTGCGGCGAGAGCAAAAGCAATCCCGCCGATTCCTAAGGTTCCGATCAGGGTGTTTACGGTTACGCCGATATTGTGCAGTGCGACTACCCCACCGATCACCCATACGAAAATAAGTACGCCGCGTTTGATGATGGGGAGAAACTTCCGGTCGATGTTAAAAGGAATTTTTACTTGATCATCGTCCTTTCCTGCCAGGTTTTCTTCGAGGAGTCCTGTAAACAGCCGGGCGAAAAACCATGTGACATTGAGCGTGATTAATATTTCATATACATTTTTGAGTGTCTCATGAAATTGATCTCCCAATGTCAGACGATCAAGCGATATCCATATCGCAAACAATACGATACCCATATAGACGGGTTTTTCGAAGGCCGTGATCAGGATATCGTCCAGACGTGTACGGCTTTTAGCCGTAATTTTACGGATGATTTTCTGAATGATGATCGAGATGAGTTTATTGATCAGAAGAGCTCCTATAATGATAAGCAAAGATATCCCCCAGTCTTGCACTGAGTTCCCATAGTAAAGTTTATCTAACATAATTGCGTCTTATTTTTATGATTTGTGAAATTCTGTTATTGAAGGTGTGAATCTGTTTACAACATCCTTCCTGTTGTCTACAAAGATACAAAAGAATCGAAAAATGCCAAGAAGAACCGTTGTTCATCGGATGAGAGAGCCAATGGAACAGAGTCTATCCCATATCGATGGATGTGTATATGTCTTTGATAACGAGCCCCGCCAAGGTAAAGCCGAAGATGGCGGTGATGTGTGCCAGTGTACCGTTGATACGCGCTTTCCGGGCATCCCATCCCGACAAGGGGGGAGCAGCCTCGGGCAGAGTGCCTTGGTTCGCGAGCACTTCGTCGCTAAAGACACAGGCGAATTTCTTTCCGGGCAATTGGCCTTTTTTCAATTTCCGGCGCAGAGCGGCAGCCAATGGGCATCCTTGTACTTTCCAAAACTCAGCCGTACGGATACGCGACGGATCCATCTTTAAGGCTGCGCCCATGCTGGAGAAAAATTCGGCATCGGTCTGTGTCGCTGTCCGTATCAGGTGCGCTTTTTCTTCTAAACTGTCGATGGCGTCGAGGATGTAATCGTATGATTCGAGCTGAAAAGAGGCGGCTGTTTCGGCATTATACATGCCTTGGATAGTTGTAATTTCTGCTTCGGGATTAATTTCCAAAAGGCGTTTCTTCAGCACATCGACTTTGGCTTCGCCTACGGTCAGCGTCGTGGCCGGAAGTTGACGGTTGATATTCGTTTCGTTTACGCAGTCGGAGTCGACAAGGGTCAAATGACGAATGCCGCTGCGTATCAGACTCTCGGCACACCAGCTGCCTACTCCTCCAACACCGAACAAGATTACACGTGCGGCGTTCATGCGCCGCATCGCATCCGCACCGATCAATAATTCGGTACGTTCAAAATTCGCTTTTTCTGACATATCTACATGGCCCAATAACCCGGCGCAAAGATAAGGATAAAACAAAAAACGGTACTCTCTCAAATCGGGGGATTCATCATTTGATCTTCCGCTCCGAGAAGACGAACCATGCGTACGATTACTAATAGGGGATGAGTACTATTACTAACGATGCATTAGTACTACTACTAATGGGGTATTAGTACTACTACTAACGATGTATTAGTAATGGTACTAATGAGGTCTTAGTAGCAGCACCCGACGATTTTGGGGATAAAAATCACCAGACCTACGGTCGCCGCAGTGATAGCCATGATCAGTACGGCGCCGGCCGAAAAATCTTTTACTCGTTTGATACGTTCATCATATTGAGGCGATACGGCATCCGACAGTTCTTCGATGGCCGTGTTGAACGTCTCTCCTGCAAAGACTCCTCCGGCTGCAAGGGTAACCGCAATCCATTCCGTAGAGGAAAGCCGGAAATAAATCCCGGCTACAACTACGCATACCAGCACACACGTGTGAACCCGTGCGTTTTGCTCTGCATAAATCACCTGACGGACTCCCCGTAATGCATAGCTGAAACTCCGGCATAAACGCCGGATAGAAAATTTTTTCTTCTCTTTAATCATGCTTCAAACATAGATAAAAAAGTCGAGATGTACATATACGAACGGGCAAAAATCAAATTTGGCTTGTTCTATACGTCGGTATGACAGGAGTCTTCCCCGATGCTTTTTACTTCGATTCGGTACGCTAAGAATGGTAATCAACCGAACTGCCTAAGAATGCTTTCAATTTCATCTTTCATGTTTTCTCCTTGATATACAATAGAATGTTCGGTGTTGGTGTATTGTCCGCCTCTTTGTGCACTAAACCAGTTAAAAGACCCTATACACATTACGTCATTATCTTTGATAACGATTTTGCTGTGGATATTGTTTTTTAGGTGGATTTCAACGCCCAGTGTTTTTAGCTTATCAACGGTTAAATGAAATGCTTCTTCTTTTCTCTCATCTAATTTGTTTCGTGTGTACGTGTTAAACTTCTCGTCTGTATAAATGGTAATTTTTATATCCCTATTGGAAAGCAATTGGTTGTATCCGTTGCTTTCTATCGTAGAATAAATGATCCATGGAGAGATAATGACCATTCTTTGTTTTGCCTCCGCGAAAGCTCTTTTTAAAAAAGCATCGTGGGCTTCATAATTTGTCAGAATCTGCGGATTTTCGTTTAAGACTAAATCATTCCGAACGAATGATTCCGAATATTGATAAACGTATGACAATGTATTGTTTCCGTTTTCAAATAGATATTTCGCCAATATACCCGTAGGAGACAGCGTTTGACTGTTGAATAATGACATGTCCCCAAAAACCAAGAAACTGTCTTTTGCTCTTGATACGGCTACATTTAACATACTTTTGTCCTTGTCTATAAAACTGCCGTGATTATGCCTGGAGTAGGTGGGAGAAAACAGCACAACTTCTCTTTCTGCTCCTTGCAGCGAATGAACCGTACCTACCGTAATGTGAGAAAGTTCGTCCTTTAAACTTTTATCTCTGGGAATCGTTAAATATTCTTCTATTTTTCGAGCCTGTTCTCTAAAAGGGGTTACTACGGCAACAATGTCTTTAAGGGGTTTTCCATTATAGGCTTCTTTCAGTTTCTTGTAATGGGTAATAATCCAGCCAACGATCACCTTTGCTTCCAGGTCATTTTGTTTACTTCCCAATACATCCCGACATTTACCTTCAATGTTCAAATACCCCATAGAGGGAAGAAGTGCATTGGGCTTAACCGCTCCACGCACAGGCTTTAACACTCCTTTATAGCATAATTCGTTGCAATAGGCGATGATGTTGTCGTAACACCTTCTGTGTTCATACAGATACAGCCCTCGTTCTAATTTTTTCTCCGGATGATATTGGGATCTGTTTTGGGAGATTTTCATCACAGAGCCTTTGTCGGATGTAATCCCTTTTGCCTGCAATGCTTCGTAAGCGTTGTCGATTTCGTTTACAGACAGAGTCTTTAATATTAAGTTTGCTTTATGGAGATTCCCTACGTCAATGCTTTTCGTTAATTTACTTATCGGAGGAATTTGCTTCGTATCACCGATAACCAGTGCTTTTTTGGCTAAAGAGAAACCGGCTCCCCCTACTTCCGGAGGTACTTGACCTGCTTCATCAACAATCAGTAAATCAATAAAGTTGAATAAATAATCGCTCTTGTTCAGATTGTCGTGAATCTTTCTTGAATAGGAGAAATGATGAGGCAACATATAAGAAGTCATTACGGCGCAAGGCATGAGTTTCACTCTTCTTTTCCAGTTGTTTTCCCGAATGTTTTTAAATGTCCAATCGATTTTGTTTAAATGTTCTTTTTCAATAAGATGTTCCATATCCATAAGCCATCTTCCTTCCCAATAATGGGTTGCAATTAGAAACATTTTGAATCTTATTTGGGTATCGGCTTTCCGGTCGATGTCTATAAACTCTAATTTGAGGTTTATGCCATTTTCGAGCTCGTTAAGCACCATGGCATATTTTTCCGACGCTTTTGCGAAAGCATTGTATTTTTGAATGTTTGCAGAGACGATTGCTTTTTCATCTTCTATAACACTGAGAAATCTTTCAGCATCCATATTATCGATATGAAAGTATTGAAAGAAATGATTCGCTTTAGCATATATTTTTGCCTTCAGATTACGCTTCTTTCTGACAAAAGGAAGAAATGAGAAGACAGATAAAAAAAGACTTTCCGCAGATAAATATTGCTCCCATTTATCTTCGATTACAGCAATCTCCTTTTTGTTTTCAAAGAGTGTTTTGCCAAGATTCACCATCGAATCCTCATCTGTATAATCGATAGATAAAACCTTCCTGATTTGCTCTCCGGAAGCGTGGTAATTTTGATATGCTTCTTCAATATTTTCAAGCAGGTGCTTTTCCTTCAACAATAACTCATGTAACTTTTGCACCGATTCTTCAACAGTTATATTGTCGTTCTGGAAGGCTTTTCGTGATTTTTTCAAGAAAGAGTGTCTGGCTTTCAGATAGAAATCCTCTGTTTCCATCTTTTTTATAACATCTTCCGTCATATAACCTTTTTCTCTGGCTTCGACAGATCGCATGCTCGCAACGAAATAGCTTCCATAGCTATCAATTCCATCGATCCATCTGCCGGCAAAGTCTCCTGTCCCTTTTGAAAAATCTTTGGCAAAAGCATCTATTATATTCGTTACTGCCTGATTGTTTGTAGAATTGGCGATAATTACGGGAGGATCGTTTCCTTTTACGGCGCTTTCTACCCACAAACAAGCCACAACCGAGAGCAACATGGTTGTCTTTCCTGTGCCGGGAGGGCCGTTTACGGGTAATATTTCGCCTTGTTTTGCTTCAATTAATGCGGAAACAGCAGTACGTTGAGCATCTGCTAAGGGATATATGTCGTTGTTGTGTCCCAATCTTTTAGAAAAATAAATACCGGAATCGGCAATAGGTCTTTCACGTTCTTCTTCAATTGTTGTATAGTTTTTGAAAAGAGGTAAATCTACATCTTCCTTGCGGGTATAGATCTCTTCATAAACAGCCGTGATTTTTGAAGAAATGTCTAATTCTCCATCTGTAAAATAGGCAGACTCTACTTTCTCGTAGCAATCAAGGACTTCCTTTGATTGAACAACTTTATGCAAGAGTTGTTCGATAGATTTAAAAAAGTTGTCCCATTTTGCAATGTATGACTCAATAGATTCTTGAAAGGCTAAGTCGTTGGTTAGCTTATTTTCAATCGTCTCATCCCACTTTTCATTGTACTTGTTGAGAACTTCCGAAAATCCTTTTTTTTGAGAGAGAACTTTCATCTGCTTTTTATAATCCTCCGTGGTTTGTTCTCCATTAATGAGCGAATTCTTTCGTAAGCAGTTTATTAATCCATCTCTGTATTCAGATTCGATGATTTCTGAATAATATTTTTCCCATTCGTGAGCTTCGGAAAATTCAAATAAGGGAATGTCGTTTTGTGCGATAAATAAGTCATAGTCCTCTACATTTCCAATAAAGAAGTCGTCTTTATCTAAAGGGAGCAACAGATCTCTGGGAATAACCGGTTTATCTGTTGGGTAAATAAAACCATTCTCAGAAACCATTACTTTAAAGATTATGGGGAAAAGGATTTCCGGTCGATAATCTTTTTCATAGCGATTGTGGTCCGCAATTTTTTTATAGGTAAACGGGATGTACGACGTTTCGACTGTATCATTTTCAAACGAAGATAAACGTTTAAGTGTATTCTTCTCATTTACTTTCAAAAAAGCATTCTTTCTGTTTAATACAAATGTTTTTGTCAAATCAGACGATTTGTATTTACCCCGAGAGAACAGTTTATCTATCAGAGAATCTCTCCAGTATTTAGCAACTCTTTTATGATGTTCCATGTCTTTCTAATAAAAGGATTTAAGCGATAAATTAAGAGGGAAGTAATCTAAATCTCCCGGATTGATAATCAGCTTTTCGTCCCACAATCATAATGATATAATTCTGACAGGCAAAATTAATAATTATTCGATCAAATAAAATGTTTTCTATAATCTTTGAGTTTTCTGTGAGATGTTTTCTGAATTCGTTTTTTCTTCTTTTGGACTTCGGTTTCACCCTCGAAATAAAAGTGTGGGAAATTGAGGATACAGAGGTAAATTTGCTTGGTGAATTGTAGAATGAAGAAAGCGTATAAGTATAGAGGAGGCATTGGAGTATTCGATCACGAAGGGCAATCCATCAAATGATCCAACATAAGGATTCTACAATGATTCTTTTATAAATACTATTTACTTCAAAAGATTGCAGAATCAGGGGGATGTTCTCTAAGCAATACAGTAGAATAGGGAAAAGGAAATGCACGTTTACCGGGGAGAGAAATCTCCGGAAGACAAAGAAAAACGGAAACTTACGGAATTGGGACAAATCGCAAAAGAAGTCTTTCACGCCCAAGAGCATTTATCTTACAACGAACTGGTCGAAAGAATCATGCAAACGGTCGACGTCAAAGACCGTACGGCCAAGAGTTATATCAGTTATATGCGAAACAATGGAATTATCGAACAACAAACAAATAATCTTTACAACCTGAAACTATGATGACAGAGAAAAATTTGAAAAAGGAGGAACAAATCTATTACGATGCTTTTGATGTAGCGAGGATTTTGCGAATACATTTCAAAACAGCTTTGAGGTGGGGAAAAAACGGGAAATTACCGTCTTTCAAAATCGGAAACCGGCGTTATTTTCCGGCAGAAGGCATTCTGTCTTATAAAAAAACGATGTGGTAAATGAAATAGAAACAAAACGGTTAAAAGCACATCTTTGTTTATTTGGATTATCGTACACAAATAAGATAATTATAGATATATATGTATCGAAATAAAGATTATCGAATTGACAAATCGGAATTTATATTATAATAAATCCTATCGCAAAAAATATTTTCATTTATTTGGAGTATATTTGCCGATATATAAATAGGCATATGAGGGAAATAACGGATATTGCTGTAGCCGAATCTGGTGATAGTGACTTCAAAGAACGGCTTGAGACTAAAAATGCTAAAAGCTGGCTGAAAAGTGTAAGCGCTTTTGCCAACGGAATAGGAGGAACGCTCTATTTCGGCGTGGAAGATCGCACACGCCGGATAATTGGCATACAGGATATTCAATTGACAATCAGTAAAATTGCAGAGCTGATTGTGGCTCGTATCACCCCGCGTCCGGTTTTTGAGTGCATCCCCCTGCAGCAAAAAGGAAAAGATATTCTGGCTGTCAGAGTGGATTCCGGAAAACATACTCCTTTCTACTATGTTCATGATCATCATCATACAGCATATATACGTATGGGAGACGAGTCTGTTCCGGCAACCGATTATCAGCTCAATGAGCTTATACTGAAAGGAAGAAACGAAACATATGACAGTCAAATAACGGAGAGACTGCGCACAGATTATAGTTTTACATTGTTGGAGGCGACATATTTGCATACCTTGAATCAGCATATGTCAGATAGCGACTATGTTTCTTTCGGTCTGGCGGTAGAAGATGGTCGTTTGACAAACGCCGGATTGCTTTTTGCCGACCAATGTCCGTTACCTGACAGCAGAGTCTTTTGTACACGCTGGAGTGGGTTGCAAAGAGGATCAGTGCATGAAGATGCGACAGATGATGCAGAATACAGTGGCAATCTGATATACTTGTTAAAAAGTGCCACTGAGTTTATTCGCAGAAATACCCGCAAAGGATGGACTAAAACAGCTAATGGAAGAGTGGAGAAACCCGACTATGCCGAACGTGCTTATTTTGAAGGCGTGGTGAACGCTCTTATCCATAGGACATATGATTTTCGAGGGACTGAAGTTCACGTGGAAATGTATGACGACCGTTTAGTTATCTCATCTCCCGGGGGGATCTATGGAGGAGGAGAATTGGAGCCCATGAGCGACGGCTCTTATATTTCTAAAAGGCGTAATCCGATATTAGCTGACATTTTCAGCCGGTTAAGATATATGGAGCGTCGGGGAAGCGGGATAAAGAAAATCTTTGAAGCAACGAAGAATCTTTATGGCTATACGGAAGAAAAAAAACCGTTTTTCCTTGTGAATAAACAGAATGACTTCTTCCTGACGATTCCGAATGTTAATTATCGTTCTGAGTCTGTTACCCCACATGATGCCATACATGACACCATACATGATAAAATCGCCTTGTTACTTTCTTTCTGCCAAACGCCTCGCAGCAGAGAAGAGATGATGGAGTTTGTGGGTTTAAGAAACCGCGATCATTTTCATAAGAAATACCTCCGTCCTTTATTAGAGCAGCAAAAGATCGAAATGACCATTCCCGAAAAGCCCCAAAGTAAGAACCAGAAGTATCGAACGAAGGAAACAATCAAATGATATTATCTCTCAAAAGGTCTCTCAAGCCCTCGAAAGAGGAGACAATATAATCGG
>NZ_JAUMYS010000028.1 GCF_030528505.1 Tannerella sp. | reverse complement strand
CAGTGTTGCCGACTACTGGCCGATGACTTCTGATTGCTGCTGATGACCGCTGATGATTTGACCGCTTATCCGAGGTCAGCTTATTCATTAAAGATGAAAGCATCATTTTTACTTCTACTATTTTCTGCTGTAAAGATATAAACTCCTCATAAGTAATATATTTCAAATCGTGCGACAAAATAATACAATATTCGGCTTCACATGCAGAACCAAAGGCTATTTGCAAAAAACGTTTAAAGTCAGCATTGCTGTTTCTGCCACATCCTTCCACAATATTTAGGCCTATTGATAATGAAGCTCTCTTTATCTGTGATGTCAATCCATATATTTCCTCTTTAGGAAAATTCCGCGTAACCGTATATACAGTCAACACAAAAGCATGTGCCTTTTCCCAAACTTTTAATTTCCTAAAATCTTTCATCTGTTTGTCCTTTTTGCATTTACGTTGTTTCAGTGTTCAGCTTTTAGTGTTGCTGACTGCTGATCGCTGACTACTGATTACTGATGGCTAACTGCTTTCCCACTCCCTTCAAATCATGTTCCACCATAATTTTCACTAAACGCTCGAACGACGTTTTGTTCGGGTTCCAGCCCAGCAACGTTTTTGCTTTCGTCGGGTCACCGAGTAACTGCTCCACTTCGGCCGGACGGAAATATTTCGGATCGACTTCGACGAGTATACGCCCCGTCTTCCCGTCTATTCCTTTTTCTTCTATGCCCTCGCCTTCCCAGCGCAAATCGATGCCGGCTTCTTTAAAAGCCAGCGTACAAAACTCGCGCACGGTATGCATCTGTCCCGTGGCAATCACAAAATCTTCGGGTTGATCATGTTGAAGCATCAGCCACATACATTCCACATAATCTTTGGCATATCCCCAGTCGCGACGCGCGTCGAGGTTGCCCATATACAGCTTATTCTGCAACCCGTGTGCGATACGTGCTGCTGCGAGAGTGATCTTGCGTGTGACGAACGTCTCGCCACGTCGCTCGCTCTCATGGTTGAACAGAATACCGTTTACGGCAAACATGCCATAACTCTCGCGGTAATTCTTCGTAATCCAGAAGCCGTACTGCTTGGCCACCCCGTAGGGCGAACGCGGATAAAAAGGAGTCGTCTCCTTCTGGGGCACTTCCTGCACGAGTCCGAACAGCTCGGAGGTCGAAGCCTGATAGATGCGTGTCTTTTTCTCCATCCCGAGGATGCGCACGGCTTCCAGCAGGCGAAGTGTTCCGAGAGCGTCCGCATCGGCCGTATATTCCGGCACATCGAAGCTCACTTTCACATGACTCTGCGCGGCGAGATTATACACTTCGTCGGGCCGTGTCTGCTGGATAATCCGCACGAGCGAACTGCTGTCGGTCATATCGCCGTAGTGCAGGTTTACGAGACGTTGCCGTTTCATGTCACGCACCCATTCATCAAGGTACAAATGTTCGATCCGTCCTGTATTGAATGACGAAGAACGGCGAAGAACGCCATGTACTTCGTATCCTTTTTCAATCAAAAACTCGGCCAGAAACGAGCCGTCCTGCCCTGTGATACCTGTAATTAATGCTGTCTTTTTCATCAATCCGAATAAAATGATTACGAAAGCAAAAGTACACGAAATATTTCGTCTTCCAAGCAAACCGAAAAATCGCAAAAGAAAAAAAACATGATTGGTAACGTGTGTCTTTGCTATGATACAACGTTTGTCTTTTCAAAAGATTCTATGCGGTTTCCTTAAGGCACAGGTTGCAAATCCGATGCCTATCGGATTTTTTTCTATGCCTATCGGATCTGAAACCGATGCTTATCGGATTTTTTTCTATGCTTGGAAAACATGACCTTAGAACTTGACGTCGTCGCCCTGTCTTTCCGTTACCCGCCGGATGATTTTCCGGTATTTTTTCTTATCTTTGCGGCGCTTTTTGAAAGGCCTGTCGTCGTGTGATGGGAAATTAGGAAGCAGAAACTAATTTTGAGTAACACAATTTTAAGAGAAAAATGAAAACATTTGAGTTGAAAGGAACGCCGCGGGAAAGCCTCGGCAAGAAAATGTCGAAAGACCTGCGTAAACAAGGAATGATCCCGGCCGTTTTGTATGGTCAGGAACCTGTTTCATTGCCCTACACGGGAAAGATGAACGCAGGAGAGAAGTTGGTAGAAATCGGAGACGGAAAAGGCATTATTGTCACGGATTTTTCCGTATCGTTCGATGGAGTGCGCAAATTGATCTATACGCCGGAAATCCATCTGGTTTCGATCGAGATGGGCGACGGAAGAAAAGTGAATGCCATTTTGAAGGAGATTCAATTCCATGCCGTTTCGGATGCGATACTGCATTTGGACTTTCAGGAAGTCTTTGCCAACAAACCGATCGAAATGCACGTTCCGGTAGCATTGACCGGACACGCGGTCGGTGTAAAAGCCGGTGGTAAGTTGACGCAGGCCATGCGTAAACTGAAAGTGAAAGGGCTGGCAGAACAGATTCCGGAGAAGCTGACGGTTAATGTCGATCATCTGGAATTGGGCAAAACCATCAAAGTAGGCGAATTGCAGTTTGATCATGTCGAATTGATCAGTCCGAAGAATGCAGTCGTATGCGCAGTGAAGATGACACGTGCTGCACAGAGTGCAGCCGGAGCTGCGGCCGCTGCAGCCGGAAAATAAGGAAAGCGATTGCTTTTGTAAACAAAGAGGGAGGAGATGTTTTTCGAAAGAGACATGCTCCTCTTTTTTAATGATTCTTTTTCGAGTAAAGTAATGAAACATCTGATTGTCGGGTTAGGAAATATAGGCGAAGAGTACTGGGGAACACGCCATAATATCGGTTTCCGTGTGGTTAACGAACTGACCGAAGCGGCCGGCGCGCGCTTCACGGAAGAGCGTTACGGAGCCGTGGCGCGTTTTCGTGTGAAGAATGCCGAGCTTGTCGTCTTAAAGCCGAATACGTTTATGAACTTGAGCGGCCATGCCGTACGTTACTGGTTGCAAAAAGAATCCGTGCCCATCTCGCAACTGCTTGTGGTGGTAGACGACTTGTCGCTTCCGTTCGGCACGTTACGACTGAAGCCGAAAGGAAGTGATGCCGGACACAACGGATTGCGAAATATCAAGGAATTGCTCGGTACGGAAGCGTATGCGCGTCTGCGTTTCGGGATTGGGAACGACTTTCCACGCGGCCGACAGGTCGATTACGTTCTGAGTCCCTTCACCGACGAAGAACTCGACCAAATGCCGGACTGCGTAAAACTCGCAGCCGAGATGATACGCAGCTTCTGCCTTGCCGGACCGGATATAACCATGAATCAGTTCAACCGCCGATAGAGATGGAAGAAGTCAGAATCGATAAATGGATGTGGGCCACGCGTATTTTCAAGACACGCACCATCGCGGCCGACGCCTGCAAAAAGAACCGCATCGCTATGGGAGGAGTGAACGTGAAGCCGTCGCGAATGATCAAGGTCGGCGACATCATCGAAGTGCGTAAACCGCCCGTCACGTTCTCGTTCAAAGTGCTTCGTCTGACCGAAAACCGCATGGGTGCCAAATTAGTGCCCGAATATCTCGAAAACGTCACCCCTCCCGAAGAGTACGAGAAACTGGAACTAAGCCGGATATCCGGCTTTGTAGACCGGGCCAAAGGATTGGGACGCCCCACGAAAAAAGAACGCCGCGAGCTGGAGCAATTTACGAGTCTCGATATAACCGACGACTTTTTCTGGAACGACGAGGAGCTATAAACCATGCTAAAGTAGCCGTTAAGTAGTTAAAGTAGTCAGGGTAGTAACGCCCTTGCGGGCTTTGAGGTGTTGATTTGTTTAGCTGTTGATTCGTTGGCCGAACGCAAATAAACGAAAAGTAAAAACTGCTTTTTTCTAACCGTTCTGAAAATAACGAAGGCTATCCGTCAAGTTTACACTCTCCGGATAGCCTCTTGTTATAAAGCCATTATACTTTTCCCGTAATTAATGTTTAGCCCACCAAAGCACGGTATGAATATCGTCTTTTCCTCCGAGCAGACTAACGGCTTGATTATATCCTTCCGGCACATTGTTCTTCAAGAATGTCGGATAAGGAACGCGTTGCGGGAAAAAGTCCCAACTATTCGTCATATAGTTCGACTCTGTCAAAGCCGGCATACCTTCCAACGGCAACTCTCTGGCAGGATTTTCGAAGAAAGGCAAGCCTAACCGACGGTGATCACTCCATGCCTCAAGAGGCAGCCAAGGCACTTGGGCAAGGAATTTCTGCGTAATAATCTTGGTAAGCAGGTCGTTTCTGACACTACCATTCTTATAGATCGTATTTACCGGATATTTGTAATCCATCGTTTTCGTTTCGCCGGTTTCTCCGTCCTTATACTCCATCGAAACAGTGGCTGAAGGTTCTGCTACATGCTCCCATTTTACAGAAGTACCCACTCTGTTATAATTTTCGGAAGCAATGTAAGCCGCATAGTGTTCGGAAACGTTCCAGTATGTAAAGCTTTCTTCAATCCCCTTTTCATAAGCAGCTTTGCCACTCATCGGTACGTTCCATCCTTTTACTGCAGCTTCCGCGATTAGGAAATAAGATTCCCACGATGCGAAGAATATACGCGACTCGGAACTGTTTCTGAATCGGTTCGCCAAACGCGGAAGACATCCCGGCCATCCTATCACCCTATTATAAGTTCCTTTCTTATCCCATGATCCTGCTACAGCAGCATTCCAGCAATAAGCAGCATCAATCTTTACGAGCGTATCGGTCTTCTCCGGGTCGTTGGCTCTGGGTTTCAGCAGCGGACGCTCCGTCTTACCCGTCTGATCCGGTGCCCATGATGGGTATTTATTATATTCCGGATTATCGAACTGTCCGGGGATAATAAACGTCTTATAAGCACGCGGGTCTATTTTGGCATGTAATCCGTCGAACCAATATCCGGCAGATGGATCATTCGTTTTTGTCGTAAACTGCTGTTCATATTTGATACCCATCCAATTTTCGGGTTTTACTTTTGCTAAAGCCTTTGCATCCCCCTTTACTTGAACTTCCGTACTCACACCACCTAATCCGATATACAGATTATTAATCGTGGTAGACAGTCTTTGCGCATTCCACTCACGACTCATCACTCCGGTAAGCGGATCCCATCCCGGTTTTTCTTGCACCTTGAAATTATCGCTCAGAGAGGCAATAAAATCACTGCCTTTAACAGCATCTTCAAATTCTGTTTTGGCACGTGCCGGATCAACATTCGAAATACGCATCGCCAAACGCATCCGCATCGAATTACCGTACTTTTTCCATTTGCCAAAATCATACTGGTAAGCCGGATCCGTTTTCTTTACGCGGTCGATCACCGTCTTATCATTCATTTTGGAAACGGCATCTTTTAACTCTTTGAGCATAAAATCATAGATTTCCTCGACCTTGTTGAAATCCGGATTTACCCCTTGGAAGCCATTCATGGGTATCGGGCCGAACAAATCGGTCAATTCGCTCATCATATAAACCCGCCATATTCTGGCTACCTGCAATAAGTTATTGGAATACTCGTCTATGTTTCCCGATTGAATTTTCATTTCGCCCACTTGTATGGCGGTGTTTACATCGCCCAACCATTTCGAGGCTCCATTAAAATAATTCGTTGTCCAACCGTTATCGGTATATCCTGTAGAAAGCGAACCGATCCGGTCCATATGTCCGGCATCTTTCCAGTATAGCACGAAAGCACGTTCGGCAATATCCGGATTCTGCTGCGCACCAATAATGGAGCTATTTATAAAGTACTCAATCTGTACTTGATCAATATCGGCGGCAGTCGGATTTTTGTTGATCTCATCAAAATTGCCACAGGCGGTAAACAACGTGGACAAACAAACGAATGCGCCTATCTTAAAATATATTTTTTTCATAGTGATTTTATTTTCTTTGTGTTAGAAACTTACGGATAGATTAAAATAGAAAGACCTTGTAGTAGGAGGTGACAAACTTTCAAGACCTACGGCATTAGTTCCGGTTGCATAAACCGACTCCGGATCAACACCATTCAAATGGCTGGCAATCATCCACAGATTATTGACCGACACACCGACTTTGGCGCCTTGCGCACCGATCAATTGAGCATATTTAAATGGAACTTGATAATTCAAAGCCACATTCCGGATACGGATATTCGTCGCATCAAACAAGTTGTCTTCGGTAATACCTACGTTTCTGTTCGATCTGCCGGCCAAGGTAGTCCAAAAGACTTGCGGCGATACTTCTTTCGTATTGGGAACATATTGATCGCCCTGTTTAACGACTCCGTCGTACACGATATTAGCACGCTCTCCATTGACTACTGTAGCAGCCGAACGTCCGTTCGATTTCAACAGGTAGTTGGTATACGAATAAATCTTACCCCCGAAACGTGCGTCTAAAAGCACACTAAGCGAAAGATTTTTATATGTAAACGTATTCGTCAAGCCTAACAATAAGTTCGGCTGCTGGTCACCCAGATAATGACTGCCTTCGGCTGCGGTCGGGATTCCGTTTTCATCGACAATGATTTTACCGTAATGTTCGCTTTTCTCATCTTCCACCCGGGCATATTTACTTCCGTAAATGACTCCATATCGTTCTCCGGTTGCTGCGAGAATCTGAATATTTTCGAAAGGCCACCCCAAACCATACTGAGTCACCTCATCCGAAAGTTCAACTACGGTATTGATGTTTTTCGCAATATTCGCAGTGAGATCCCATGCAAAATCACGCGTATCGACAGGACGAGCGTTAATCATCAATTCAAATCCTTTGTTCTCGATATCTCCGGCATTGATTTTCTTATACTCATATCCACTCAGCGGGTTAATGGGAATATTTAACAGCTGATTCGTCGCATTCGATTTATAGAAAGCCAAGTCGAAGCCCAAACGATTATTAAAGAATTTCGCTTCGATACCGATTTCGGTCGATTTAATCAACTCGTTTTTGACGTTATCGTTATACAATACATTATTTCTGCCGGCCGTCGTATTCCCGTTAGGGTCTTTACCAATGTTGAAGAAATTATACAATTGATAAGGTCCCATATCGTTACCTACAGCTGCATAAGAAGCTCTAAGCTTACCGTATGTCAACCAAGGAAGTGATTCTGTTTTATGGAGAAGTTCGGAAAATACGAACGAAGTGCTTACCGAAGGATAGAAGAACGAGCGATTGGCTTTGCTAAGCGTAGAAGACCAGTCGTTTCGTCCGGTAAAGTCTAAGAACAGGTATTTGTCATAATTAAATTGCAACGTTCCGTACAACGAATTTATTTTATGCAACTTATAATCTTGAGATACTCCGGGATGTCCTTTCGCATTATTCAGCGAGAACAGATTAGGCACTTCCAATTCGCCCGTACTCGAAGATATCGACGAGCTCTCACGTCTCATCAAGTTACCGCCGAATGTCGCCGCCATACCTACTTTGCCGAACAAATCGTCTTTGCTGGCACTGAACAAATAGCTCAGGTTCGTTTCGTTGAACACGTTTTTGCCCAAGCTGTATTTTCCGGTCGAAGTGAGTGGCCCTTTGCCATACGTCTTTCCTTCCGTATTCGTCGTATACAAGTCGGTACCGGCTTTGATTTCCGCGCTCAGCCAGTCGGTGATCTGATATTTCAAAGAACCGTTCATCAGGAAACGATCTCTGTTATCGTCATTGATATTATACCGGTACGCCCAATAGGGATTCAAGCCGCTTTTCGGATTATACCAGATATGGTTTCCGAATTCATTAATGCCGGCCTCAAAGTCGCGAATATCGATTGTAGAAGGCATAGTCAGGACCGTATTCCAGAAGTTTTCTCCTTTGTTTCCTCCAATCGGACGATTGTGTACGGAGGTATTAATATACTGAATCTTGACATCGGCCGTCCATCGGTCATCTTTTCCGAATCCGGCCACAAAACGACTGATTAAGTTCAGACGTTCGAGTTTCGATCCCGGTGCGATATCATTATTTAAAGAATGCGTAAGAGAAGAATAAAGCGATGAACTTTTGCCTAATTGACGAGACAAAGCCACGGAGTTCTGCGTATTGATTCCGGTACGCATAAAGTTTCCGATATTGTCGTAGTTCTGATGAGGAGCCTTGCTCTTATCCCACTTTTCTACTTCTTGTCCTTCGATTTTAGCTCCCCAGCTCGACCCGGCCTCAGCATCATATACGCCGTTGCTTCCCTGGCCAAATACATTCTGTACATCCGGAATCATAAAGACACTTTCAAAACCCGTAGTAGAAGAGAACGTAACGCCAAGTCCTTTTTGTGCGCTACCCGTTTTCGTTGTAATGAGGATGACACCGTTACCGGCACGCGAACCGTAAAGAGCCGCAGCAGAAGCGCCTTTCAAGACCGAAAGCGATGCAATGTCTTCCGGGTTCAAGTCGCCCAGACCATTACCCATATCCATGCTCGGATTCCAGAAGTCGTTGTTACTTGCCCCCGTAAAATTGTCCATAGGTACACCGTCTACCACAATCAGCGGCTGGTTATCTCCCGTCAACGAATTATTTCCACGAAGTACAATCTTAGACGATCCTCCGACGCCGTTACTGCCTTTAACAACCTGTAATCCGGCAATTTTACCGGACAGCGCATTCGCCATATTCACCTCTCTGGACTGAATAATCTCATCGCCTTTAATCTCTTGCAAAGCATATCCCAACGATTTCTTCTCACGCTTAATACCCAACGCCGTCACCACTACTTCGCCCAGCATCTCGCTGTCTTCTTCGAGCGTTACGTTAATCGTTGTTCTGCCGTTGACGGCTACTGTCTGAGCCTTCATACCGACGTAGCTGAATTCCAGATTCGCTTTGCCGTTAACACCCGCCAGCGTGTAATTTCCGTCAAGATCTGTCACCGTACCCTGACTCGTACTCCCTTTCACGACAACGGTAGCCCCGGTCAGCGGTTCATTGTTCCGATCCGTCACGGTTCCCCGTACGGTAATCGTTTGCGCCGAAAGCGAAAGGGTCGAGATACACAGCAACAGTGTAAGCAGACCTCTCGCTCCAAAAAGTTTTTTTACTTTCATGCTTTTTTGTTTTTAAGTTATACAATAGAATTTATTTAGTTGACTCTATCCGGAATACCGGTGGCATGGCTGCCCCGGTATTTCGCATCGATAAAATTTCCGTTTTTTGTTACGCGCCTTCTTCGGGCACTTCCTTTTTAGGCTTCCGGTTGCTTTGGCGGGCTTCTTTGAGCAGTTCGTCGAGATCGTGATACAAGTCTCCCCAGCCAGCCACATCTTTCATGGCCGAAACGAGCGAGAACACGTTGCGCAGCGCCAGTTCCAGTTCGCGCCGCGCGCTCGAAGCCGACATCTTTTGCCGCAAAGCCGAATTGGCATCCGTCTGTTCGGCGCTCACCTTTTCAAACGCTTCCTGCGCCAGTCGCAACGCTTCGTATTCGTCCTTGACTACGGCCGTAGAAAGATGACCCATATTTTCCGGCTCATCGAGTCGTTTAATCAACGTCCGTATCACCATATTTTCGTCGGCATACGACAAGTTGTTAATATCGCCCGTTTCTTCAAAGACCGTCAGCAACGCTTCGGCCGCTTTGCTTTTGGAGGAATGGCCGAATGCGGCCATTCCTTGAAGCATCCGACGAAGATTGCGAAACAATTTGTCGCGCAGCATATCGGCCTGTGCCACCGGATCGCCCAGACCGCTATACGTTTGCTTGATCACTACGTCCTGATAATCCTTGTTCTTGGCGGTCAACACCTCTACGATCGGATTATGTTGGAGCACTCCGCTCTGATATGCCGGCGAGATGACCTCGAGCGAGCGGTTCGACAAGTTACCTAATACTTTGGTAGATAATTTAGAATAAGCAATACGTAACATAAGATGAGTATTTAAGGAGTTAAAAGAATCGGTTGTCGGGATGAAAAAATATGCTCCGGACGCTTCCGGAAAGCCTCGCGAGCTGCGCGGAGATTGCCGGACACCGCCGGAAAGCCTAATGAGCCGTGCGGAGATGTTCGGACACGGACGAAAAGCTTAATGAGTCGCGCGAAGATGTTCGGACAGCGGACTAAATATAAAAAAAACGTAAAAACGTTCGGACGAAAGAAGAATGATTCTGAAACAGACGCTTTAAGCGGTGAAATACATGTTAAATACCCCTCCCTATTATTAACATTCATTACAATAAAAGAGGCATTTCTTTGCCGATTAAGATACGGTTCGCAAGCTATCGGCCATTTCAATTTAAAAGTACAGAAGTTCATTCTTCACTTAGGATTTTTGTAGTCGCAAAGGTAAAATATTTTTTTTAAATACGAAGCCGGTTTCTTATATGTTATATAACATTTTTTAGTACGCTGCGCATTGTTTCCCTTCCGCCGCCCTCAATAAAAAAAGCTGCCCGCGTAAACATTTATTTATTTACGGGGCAGCCTCTGATCAGCACTCCGCGGAGTACCGGAGAGAAAAAACGGTTGCTTATTCAACCATCACTTTGTAAACGCGACCGTCCATGACTACGGTATAGAATCCGGCGGCTAACGGAAGGTTCGTGCTTCCTTGTGGGAGCATCTGCTGGATATGCAGCTTGCCGTCGAGCGTATAAAGCTGCATCATCGTAGCGTATCGGGCTTCGATATAGAGATGCTGTCTGTGCGCCCACACCTTATGTTCGGGTATCAACGCGTTGGAAACGGGGCTGACTCCGTTAATCGACACGTCAAGAGCTTCCCAGACTTTCAGGATGGTGACGGTTACGCTACCGTCGCTGTTCTTCTGCATCAGGATACCGTGCTTGTCGCGAACGGGAATACCGGTCGTTATGGTCAGATATTCGAGGCTGTATCCTGTTTTCGGCCGTACGGTAAAGACAAAGTTTTCATGTCCCTTTACGATATGAATTCCGGGGCCCGGCTCGGTAATCAGTCCCGGTACTTCGGGCAGAGTCACCGGACGCGCAAGCGGATGAAAAATAATATCTCCGGCATTGAACTCATACGCTCCGATATCTACACGACTCTCGTTGATAGGTTCCTTATGATTCAAGTCGAAACGTAAGCCCGAATGGTACGATGACTTCGGATATTGTAGAAGAATATCCCACGGAGTTTTGATGAGCAATGCCGCTCCATTATAACCGGACTCTACGGCCGGGCTCGAATGCGAAAGCTTATAGTCACCGCGACGCATCGTCACCCCGTCATTCTCAAACCCCTTGCGTCTGAAGAGCGGGTCGCGATCCATATTGCCCTGACTGTTGCGTCCGATGGCCGCATTCCATCGACCCGAACCACCCGAACCGCCGATAATGCTGAACGCGTAGAGAGGAGAACCTCCGTCGTTGACTACGTCGTGCAACTCGGACGCGGCTTCCGTTGCCACGTTGCCCCAGATAATCGTATTCGTAATCAAAGGACTGCCGGCACGGTTATACAGTCCGCCGCCACGCTTGGCCTTGTTACCGCTGACGGTTGCATTCATCATATGCAGCTCGCCTCCATCGTTGTAGATCGCGGCGCCTTCGGGTGCCTGGTTTCCGCTGATTTCGGTATTGACTATCAGCGATGCCGGATGACCATACAACGGCGCAGGCTGGTAGATGCCCCCACCCTGCCTGGTGGCTACATTATCACGGATAATAGCGTTCGCGACCGTACCCGAAGCGCTTTCATAAAGCACACCGGCGCCTCGCTCGGCCCGTCCGTCTTCGATCACGAATCCGTCGATACGGCTTCCCGTCGAATTTTTCACTTTCCACACCGATGATCCGTTTCCTTTTACAATCGTCGGGTACTGGGCAATGTTACGCTGATACAAATATTCTTCCGTTCCTTCGAAACCGCCATAAATCTCGATACTGTCTTGCCGTATCTCGAAGGATCGTCCGGACACAGGCCGATACGTTCCCTGGGCCACCCAGATACGGTCGCCTACCGTAGCACGGGCAAGCGCGTCACTGATATTCAGGAAGGCGTCTTTCCACGACGAACCGTCTTGCTGTCCACCCGTCGCCCGATGATCGACAAAGAACCCAAGCGAACGCTGACCGATCTGGATATTCGTCGATAACCGCTTACTGCATCGGATACCGGCATACGTAAAGGTTACGTCGACGGTAACCGACTTATCTCCCGTCGTACCCCAAGTCACCATCAGCGAATCGGCCGAAGACTTGCGAATTACTCCTCCTCCGTAAGCCACGTTCCAGTTCGACGTAACATGCGGCCACATTTCGCGCGGAATATCGAGTACAAATTCCTGCGGACGGTTCAGCTTGGCTCCCGTGGTCGTAATATAGCGGATCGACGATTGACTGTTTTCAAGCAGGAAGTAAACATGTAACGTATCATTGATAATCTTTGTTCCGTAGTTCGTGCTGCACACGTAACGTCCGGATTTCTTTGCATCGATGTTCATCGTCGTCAGCGTCTGACCGTCGGGCAGTATCCATTGCCACGATTTTCCCTGCGGGTCGCCGTACAGCTTACGCGGGCCTTCGCAAACGAACAACGTATCGTTGATATTGCCCGGATGATTATTGTTCAGACTGTGCAGACTCTTTGTCCAGTGCGCATCGAAGTTCAGCTCGCCGGCTGTTTGGGCCGGGATCGTAAACATCAGCGTCATCGGGACGTTCGGCATTTCGCGGCACGTCCAGCCGATAAAGACGGTATTCGGGTCGAGATGCGTCGGTTCGGTTGCCACATCGACGGGTAATTGGGTCACATCGTACGCCTGCGGATTGCCCGGCACATGAATTCCTCCTCCCAGATGATAATGGAGAGTATAGCTGTTCAACTCCCACGTAGCCGTAAAGGTCAGATTACCGGGCACTCCCGGCATCGTGTTTTCGATCCGGAACGGGGCCGTCGTGCCCGGCAATCCGTGCCCCGTCCATCCTTTGAAAGTATATCCAAAACGTGTGGGCTCAATATTTACATCAAGCGGCAAGTCCGTCACATTATATCCCGCCAGATTAGACGGAATCGTCGGGTTTACGCCATTATTTGCATCGAACGTTATCGTGTAAGCATTCGCACTCCAATTGGCCGTATAGTTCAATTCGCCCGTAGAGCCTTGCGGAACGGTAACGGTTGTTTGCGGTACGGAACCGTTGCTACCTGTCCATCCCACGAACGTCCAGCCGCTCCGTGTCGGAGGCACCAAATTGAATGTAGCCGTCTCGACCGTGTAGGACGTAACATGACCGACCCCGGCCGTACCATTATCCAACGTATAACGGATCGCATACGTAATCGGACTCCAATGCGCGGTATAAGTCAAGTTCTCCGGCGTACCCGGTGTAGAGAACGTATTTGCCTGCACGTTGATCGTCTTGTCCGGAACCGTTAAGTCATGTCCCGTCCAACCTGTAAAATCATACCCCATACGCGTCGGCTGATTGGCAGAAGCGGTCGTATTTATTGTAAATGGTACCTCGGTAATCTTGAACGTTGCTTTGTTGGGCGTAGCCGGTGCCGTTCCGTTATTCAGGTTATACGTAATCGTATATCCGTTTTCCGACCATGTAGCCGTATAATCGCGCTGTCCGACAGAGCCGGTGGGAATCGTCACCGATGCTGACGGTGCCGTCAGATCAGTCCCTGTCCAACCGGCAAACGTATACCCCGTGCGGGTCGGATTGTTCAGCGTAATGGCCGGAGTCGTTACTTGATAAGTAGCAGGATTAGTCGGAGTGACTGTCCCTCCATCAAGCGCATACGTTATATTATAGGTAATGATGTTCCAGCCGGCTACGTAAACAAGATTTCCGGGCACGGTCGGGGTAACATCCGTAATGCTGAACGGCGCTGTCTGATTTGTTTGTCCGGGTCCTGTCCAACCGGTAAAGTCATATCCCGAACGGGTAGGCGTCACGCTGATCTGATTCAACGGTAAGTCCGTCATATTATACCCTAACCATTGCGTCGGTATATTCGTCGGATTCACGCCCTGATTCGGATCGAAGGTGATCGTATAGGCATTAGCCGACCACGTAGCCTTATAACTTCTGTTTCCGGTCGAACCTTGCGGGATCGTTACCGACTGACTGGCAGACGCCAGCTCTGTACCCGTCCAGCCCACAAACGTCCAACCCGGCTTCGTGGGATTTGTCAGGGTAATATTATTGTCGGTAACCTGATACGTTGCAGGATTACCCGCCACCATTCCTCCGTCGAGGTCGTAACTGATCTGATAAGTGATGATATTCCAGCCGGCATGATAAACCAGATCGCCAGGAACCCCCGTAGTCGTCGACGTAATCGTAAACGGAGCCGTCTGATTCGTCTGGCCGTGTCCCGTCCAGCCGGCAAAGGTATAGCCTGTACGAGTAGGTACCACGTTGGTCGTAAGCGGCAGAGAAGTCATCTTGTAACCGGCCAGATGAACCGGAATCGTAGGATTCGTTCCTCCGTTTGCATTGAACGTAATCGTATAATCATCGGCCGTCCAGATGGCCTGATAAGTCTGATTAGCGTGCGAAGCCGACTCTTTTGCAATGGTAATAGAATGGCTTCCGCTTGCTCCGGCACCGCCTGTCCAACCGACAAAGGTCCAGCCGGGCTTAGTAGCCGTTACGTTAAATGTTTTCGGAAGCTGCGTATCGTCAAATTGTGTGGGTGCGCCGGCGGATACCGTCGTAAGCGGTGTTGTGCCGTTATCGTCAACATACTTTATCGTATAGATAACAGGTGTCCATGTTGCCGTATACGAACGCGCACCCGTAGAACCGGTCGGAATCGTCACATTCAAAGTCGGTGTGCTGAGGCCTGTACCTGTCCAGCCGGCAAACGTATAGCCAGATTTGGTAGGAGGAGTCAACATGATTGGGGCAGACGTCACCTGATAAGTCGACGGGTTAGCAGACGTCCCGACAGTTCCACCGTCGAGCGAATACGTAATATCGTAATTAATCACCGTCCATTTGGCTTTATACGTCTGATGGGCATGAGAAGTGGCAGCCTTCGGTATCGTTACATCAGGTGTCCCATCAGCTCCGGCGCCTTGCTCCCATCCTTCGAATGTCCAACCCGCTTTAGTCGCTGTTACGGTAAAACTCTTTGGCAACTCCGTATCATTGAACTGTGTCGGCGCTCCGGCCGATAATGATGCGGCAGAAAGGACGGTCGATCCGTTATCATCTACATATTTAATTGTATACGTAACCGGAGTCCACGTTGCGGTATACGAACGGTTTCCGGTAGAACCTAACGGAATCTGTACCGACGTGGACGAACCGGTAATACCCGTTCCCGTCCATCCGGCAAACGTATAGCCCGAACGACTCGGATTATGGAGCGAAATGGTGGGAGTCGTGACATAATACTCATCAGGATTGGGTGTAGTCACCATCCCTTCGGCCAGATTGTAGGTGATCGTATATCTGTCGGCCGTCCACGTAGCCGTATACGAACGATGTCCTACGGACCCCTGCGGAATCTGTACCGACATGCTTGTACCGGCAATATCGGTTCCGGTCCAGCCGGCAAACGTATAGCCTGTACGCGTCGGGTTGTTGAGCGTAATAGCCGATGTAGTATAGGTATATGTAGCGGGATTTGCGGTAGCAACGGCTCCTCCTCCTAAATCATAGGTCAGGTTATACGTATCCAGCGTCCATTGCGCCGTATAGATCAAATTACCGGGCACCCCGTTTGTCGTAGAGGCAATCGAGAACGGAGCCAGATGATTCGTCAGCCCGTGCCCCGTCCATCCGTTAAAGGTATATCCCGTACGTGTCGGTGTTACACTGACACCACTTAACGGTAATTTGGACATATCGTAAGTCGTCCACTCTTGCTGAATAACCGGATTGACTCCATTGTTCGGGTTGAATGTAATCGTATAAGTTATCGGCGTCCACGTAGCTGTATATACCTGATTTGCATGCGTATTATTCGGAATGGTAATCACTTTTCCACCATCTGCTCCGGCACCGCCCGTCCAACCGGTAAAGGTCCAACCCGGTTTAGTGGGTTCATTGTTAATGGTAAGTGGCAACTGCGGATCATTGAATTGCGTCGGTGCTCCGGGAACGGTAATGTTAGCCGAACCATCCCGATACGTAAGAGTATAATTGATCGGCGTCCAGTGAGCCGTATATTCGCGATTTCCGGTCGAGCCTCGCGGAATCCTCACGTCCATCACCTGGCCGCTCAGCCCCGTTCCTGACCAACCCGCAAACGTATATCCCGAGCGAATAGGCCTGTTCAGACTGAGTTCGGCCGATTCGATCGTATAGTTCGCCGGATTCGAGGCTGTCCCTCCATTCAGATGATACGTCAACGTATAATTGATCGGCACCCAATTAGCCGTATACGACAAGTTTTGCGGATCGCCCGAAGGAAGGAATACGGCATTCGTTACATGTACGATTTTTGTTGCCGAAGTAGCATTAGGCCCTGTCCAACCGGTAAAGTCATAGCCGGTACGCGTAGGTTGATTCGCGGTTGCCGTAGAATTAATATCAAAAGGCACATCCGTAATCTTATAATTGGTTTGAATCGGTGATGTCGGCGCATTACCGGAATTGTAGTTATACGAAATCGTATATGTATTTTCCGTCCAGTTGGCGGTGTAATTCTTATTCCCGGTAGAACCCACAGGAATAGTAACCGAAGGATTCGGAGATGTTCCGTTGCTACCCGTCCAACCATTAAATGTAAAGCCTGGCTTTCTGGGAGCCTTGAGCGAAAAACTCGGCGTATTCACGTCATACAACGTCGGATTCGCTCCCCCCTCCTCTACTCCACCATTGAGAGTATAGGTAATCGTATAGTTGTCAAGCCCCCAGTCGGCACGGAGTGTGAGATTCTTGTCCGTATTTGCCGGAATAACAAACGGTTTAGTGGGGGTTGTAATGTTCAATTCCTGACATGTCCATCCTCTAAAAGTATACCCCTTGCGTGTCGGTTCGTTCTGGACGGTTATCGACTGGTCGTATAAAAAAGTCGTCGGGTTAGCGATAGTCGGGGCTGTCCCTCCATTATGCTCGTATGCAATCTTAAGCTTGGGGTGCACTTTGATCGTAAACGTCTGTGCAGCTCCCGAACAAATCACTCGAGGAGTAACAGAAATTGTCGCCGTAATCGGGGCGTTACTTTCATTTCTTGCGGTAAATGAAGGTAAATTCCCGTTTCCGGAAGAAGCATTTAGACCGATAGTCGTATTCGAGTTTGTCCAAGCCACAGTTGCATTGGACGGATTCGTTGCAAACGTTATGGCAGGCACGGTTTGCCCATAATGATACTCTAAATTAAGTAAATTCGTAGTAATAGTAGGACGAACTTCATCCTCTTGAATCGTAAAAGTCGCCCGATTATTTGTCGGACTTTTTTGTATCAAGTCATTACACTGGCCAGGCTCATCAATCGATATCTGAAAAGTGCGATCACTATTACATTCGGTATTACCTTTAATCATAATGTTGTTCAGTGTAATTTCCTTCGATGTGCGATAATCTCCCGCCGGAATAGTAACACCTTTCACGTAGCTAAAATGAGCTCCTTGCTGGGCTGTACCGTTATGCAACGTAAAATTACATACCTGGTCCTGATATAAAACTCCGTCACTAACACGTATTTTTATCGTATTAGCGGCTCGCTCCCCGGCGTCTCCCTCAGGCTCGGCATAAGAGTCCGATGTAAATGCAATATGTACAGGTGAAGACGGTATAGTAGGCACAGACGGATCATTGACAGGCGTATTATCAAATTCTCCTTGATTGTTTCCGTATCCGTGTAACACCTGCTTGGCTAATACTTGCCCTGCAGAAGTAAAAGGCCCAACAGTAAACTCTACAGCAACCCCATCATCCACACACGTTGTATTGATTGTATTCGACAATCTAAGATCTGATCCTATATTATTACGAGGACTATAAGGTCCGGTATAATAACTTCGGAAACCGTTCTTTGTTTTAAAACCGTGAGTGGAAGGATATGTCGGATTATTTTCTCCACCACCACAGTTACCTCTGTCTGTTGCCAACCGGTAGTTTCCTACAAGCTCGCCGGTGCCATTTGTCGATCGATACCCTCGAGAACCGTCTTTTCCCAAAATATAAGCATCGTGAGATAAATAGAGATGGAGAAGTTGGTTCTGTCCGGAAGCAGACAAGTTAGAAGCAGCTCTTACAAAATAATCTACATAGAAATAGTTATTGGGATGCGTATAAGTCACATTGATCGTTACATAGAACAAATCCGATGAGATCGTAGACCGAACCCATCCCGTAATACTGGTCGTATACGTATTCCCACTCTGTTGTACAGGAGTAGTAGAACAAGCCGTCAAAGTTGCCGTTGAAGCATTATACGACCCTCCTCGACTGAAACGAAATGTCAAAGGAACACCACCCGTAGCACCACTCGGCCAAACATTTGAACAACAATACTGAGCCATATTATTCCGATAGACCGCTAATGCTCCATTCGTATTTACCTGAATTTTCAAACCATCATTTAATCCTGTTCCTCCCGTAGGATTGATTACCTGAGCGCTTTGCGCCCAGGCTCCGGTACCAGAGCATAATATCAAACATGCCATCAGCCAGAAACGCAGCGTATTTTTATACGCATACTCTGCTATGGCAACAGAGAAGGTGTTCCACCTTCGTCGAATAACGTAATTTCCTTTCATTATCATTTTTGTTGATTATTTTAACTTAATTATATGTAACAAATTCAATATCCTAGAAAAAAAAACAATACATATCCCACCCATTCGGAAGGAAAACCGGCATCTATACGAAAAACAGGTATCTCATCCAACGTATATATCTGTCCCTCATAGAGCAAGGCAACATGCTCAACCTTTCCACTTCGAGGTTCTACACGATAAAACCGATTTTCCATGGGAACATAGTAACCCACTAATTCATCTTCTCGATTAATGTATTCTATCCGGTTATCATTCGTTTTACGAGCATAATTCATGCCCAAATCTTCTTGATGCGCTCCATTGAGCACTTCAATCATTCGCCTTTCTTCGATCAGAAAGGTTGATCCGGTAATATTGATTTGCGCGTTGTTTATTTTTGTTGCTATCACCCGTTCTTGCCTGTCATACAACGATTGAGCATGACTTTTTCCTGCAAAATAAGGCAATAAAAGCAATAAAAGCAATGTATAACTTTTCATTTCTATCGCCTGAATACTAAACTTCATAAGTTTGATGCGGCAAAGATAAAGAAATTCCTAATTATATCGTCATTTACTTGCAAGTTATTATGATTTGGAGGCAAAATATTTAAAGCCTCAACAACAGCCATAGAAATCTTTGCGTATATTCTGATTCCAAGACGCACATTTAGATATTTTTAAAACAACATCAAATAACTAAGTTAAGATCATAACCGATTTCATTATTTTAAGTCCGCCTTCACAACAAACCGTTTATGCAATGTATCTATCTGATAAACTGCCATAATGAAACAACCAATAAAAAACTGAACAAAAAGACAGTCGCAAAGAGACAATATGAAAGAAAAAAGCTACTTTTGCGTCCATGAAATTAACATTGAGTCATACAAACAACATGAAGACAAAAATAAATAAAAAAGAGCGCTTACTCTCACTCGATGCGCTGCGAGGCTTCGATATGCTTTTTATCATGGGATTGGCCGATCTGATTCAGTCTATCTCTCAGCTGTGGCCGGGTGCTACAGGAGCCGAATGGATAGCGGCACAGATGGAGCATGTAGAATGGAACGGCTGGGTGCACCACGATACCATTTTCCCTTTATTCCTTTTTATTGCTGGCATTTCTTTCCCGTTCTCACTTGCCAAACAGCGTGCGAGTAAACACACAGAAAAGCAGATCGCCTTGAAAGCGATAAAACGCGGATTTATACTCGTGCTGCTCGGCATGGTTTACAATGGACTGTTCGACTGGAACTTTTATGATCTGCGCTGTGCAAGTGTGCTTGGACGGATTGGATTGGCATGGATGTTTGCCGCACTGCTCTTCATGAAATTCAGACCGAAAATGCTGACTGTCATTTCTACGATCATTCTGATCGGCTATTGGTTGCTGCTGTGGCTTGTGCCGGGCGGAGATGATCCATTCTCGTTCGAACATAATTTGGTCGGAACGATAGACCGTATCATGCTTCCGGGCAAATTAATCTACGGCGATAATTACTTCGATCCCGAAGGAATATTAAGCACCTTTCCTGCCATTGTGACAGCTCTGCTCGGAATGTTAACCGGAAAGTTTGTGAAAAGCCCGGAAAAGAAAATCTCAGGCTATAAGAAGTCGCTTTATATGCTCTCTGCCGGCATCATACTGATGCTTATCGGCCACCTCTGGGATACGGTTTTTCCTATCAATAAACAACTTTGGACAAGTAGTTTTGTCTGTGTTTTGGCCGGATATTCGCTGATGATGTTCGCGCTGTTTTATTATATCATCGATGTAAAAGACTATCGCCGCTGGACATTCTTTTTCCGGGTTATTGGTATGAATTCGATCACGATTTACCTCGCGCAACGTATCATCGACTTTCAACATATATCCGACTTTTTCATCGCAGGACTTGCCGCGAAATTCCCTGATGTATGGGAAAATATTCTCAACGGCTGCGGATACATCGCTGCCTGCTGGCTATTCCTTTACTTTTTATACCGGAAGCAAATCTTTCTGAAAGTGTAGAAACACTTTATATTTGAAGAAGAGAAGGGAAGAATGAAAATAAGGAAACATGTAACGTTTCATTGTTGTTCTACTAGGATTCGAACCTAGACAAACAGGACCAGAATCTGTTGTGCTACCATTACACCATAGAACAATGGAGAAGGAAAGAGTTTCTCTTCTTTCCGGGTGCAAAATTACATATATTTTTTTTCCCGCCAAAAAATAATGACTTATATTTGTCCCGCAGAATTGAAAAAAGCAAGAATGAATCAAACAAAAACACTTGTCAATGCGGTCGTTAAGGGGCTGCAAGAAAAAAAAGGAAAACGAATCGTCACCGTAGATATGAGTCAATTATCGGGAGCGATTTGCGAATATATGGTCATTTGTGAGGGAAACAGTCCGACACAGGTCTCGTCACTCTCCGATTCCGTTTGGGATATCGTCCGCACAGATGCCGGCGAGAAACCGCTCTCGATGGATGGCAACCGAAATGCACAATGGATCGGCATGGATTATGGCACGGTTCTTGTTCATATCTTTATGCCCGAACAACGCTCGTTTTATAATCTGGAAAATCTATGGGCCGATTCGAAGATTAAAGCCATTCCCGATTTAGACTGAACTTTTCGGCTTAATATAAATATATGGAAGAAAAAAATCATTTGCCGAAAAACAATAACGGCAACAAGCCTAAATTCCGTTTCAACCTGTATTGGATGTACGGAATTGTTTTTGTCGCCCTGATGGGACTGTATCTGATGAACGATTTCTCGGCTTCGAAGGAGTTGGGATGGACGGAATTTCAGCAGTTAGCTGCCGACGATGTGTTCGACAAAATGGTCGTCCACAATCGCAAAAACCTTTTGGAGGCGACTGTCAAGAGTGACCACCGGAAACGGATTTTTACCCGCGAAGAAGAACAGTTCGGTACCGAAGCAAAGGTGTATGTCAAAATCCCTTCGGCCGATAAGTTCTCAGATTTTTACGACAAAATGGTGGCCGAAAAACAAATCTCGGCACAGTTAAGTTTCAAGGAAGGAGATGATACGCTGTGGAACTTACTCATATCTATCGGGCCTTTCATTATCATCATTTTACTGTGGCTGTTCTTTATGCGCCGCATGGCGGGAGGAGCAACCGGAGGACCGGGCGGTGTTTTCAACGTAGGAAAATCAAAGGCACAACTCTTCGATAAAAATTCGCATGTCAAAGTGACATTTAAAGACGTGGCCGGACTCGTCGAAGCCAAACAGGAAGTAGAAGAAATCGTTTCGTTCCTCAAAAATCCGGGAAAATATACCGAATTAGGTGGAAAAATTCCCAAAGGGGCTTTGTTGGTAGGGCCTCCGGGAACAGGAAAAACACTCTTAGCCAAGGCTGTAGCTGGCGAAGCACATGTCCCGTTTTTCTCCCTCTCCGGTTCGGACTTTGTAGAAATGTTTGTCGGGGTCGGTGCCTCGCGTGTGCGCGATTTATTTCGTCAGGCAAAAGAAAAAGCGCCTTGTATCGTGTTTATCGACGAGATCGATGCCGTTGGACGAGCTCGCGGTAAGAATGCCAATATGACAAGCAATGATGAACGTGAAAGCACGCTGAACCAGTTGCTGACCGAAATGGACGGCTTCGGGTCGAACAGCGGGGTGATTATCCTCGCCGCCACGAACCGCGCCGATGTGCTCGACAAAGCGCTATTGCGTGCGGGACGTTTCGATCGTCAAATCCATGTCGAACTACCTGATCTGAACGAACGGAAAGAAATCTTTGGCGTACATCTTCGCCCGATTAAAATCGATTCATCGGTCGATACCGATTTTCTGGCACGCCAGACACCGGGCTTCTCAGGAGCAGATATTGCCAACGTATGCAACGAAGCCGCGCTGATTGCTGCTCGAAACGGAAAAAATTTCGTACAGAAAGAAGATTTTATGAATGCCGTTGACCGGATCATCGGTGGTCTGGAAAAGCGGACAAGAATCACTACCGCGAGGGAACGTAAAAGCATAGCCTATCACGAGGCCGGCCACGCTTCCATCAGTTGGTTGCTGGAACATGCGAACCCGCTCGTCAAAGTAACCATTGTCCCCAGAGGGAAGGCGCTTGGAGCGGCATGGTACCTGCCGGAAGAGCGACAGATTACCACGCGCGACCAACTGTTAGACGAAATGTGTGCGACGCTTGGCGGACGCGCGGCAGAAGAAGTTTTCCTCGGCGAAATCTCTACCGGAGCTTCGAACGACCTGGAGCGTGTTACCAAACAAGCATATGCCATGGTCACCTATTTCGGTATGAGCGAGCGACTGCCAAACCTGAATTATTATGATTCGACCGGGCAAGAATGGGGCTTTACGAAACCCTACAGTGAGGAAACGGCACAATTGATCGATAAAGAAGTGCAGGGTATGATTAACGAACAGTTTGAACGCGCCAAACGCATTCTAACCGAGCATGCTGAACAACACAATCAATTGGCCGAAAAACTACTGGTAGCCGAAGTTATCTATTCGGAAGATTTGGAAGCGATTTTTGGCAAACGACCCTGGATTTCACGTTCACAGGAAATTATGGATCAGCAAGATGCGTCAACGCTCCAGCTGCCTCCTATGCCGGAATCGGCAAAAAAGACGAAAACGAAAGTGGGCTTTTAAAAGACGCTGTACTTTGAAAAAATTATTCGTCAGAACAGTAACCGGAATTGTGTATGTAGCCGTCATCGTACTTGCGATGACGCTACATCCGTATACTTTCCTCGCCTTGTTTACGCTTGTCGTAGGTCTTTCCCTGCACGAGTTTCAAGTACTCATAAGGCATAGCAACGGAACGGAAACCTCCGCCTCACATTATAAAAAGTCCTTCTTCCGATGGTTGGAAATCGCTGGAGGAATATATCTTTTTGCCGCTTCTTTTTTCTACGCAAGCGGACAGGCATCAGAAATAATTTATGCGCCATATTTGCTTTTTCTGATCTTCGTCTTGATTGCAGGCTTATACCATAAAGAAGAAAATCCGGTAAACCGTTGGGCTACGACATTCTTCTTGCAGTTCTATGGTTCCGGACTGTTTTCCATGCTAAACTTTGTAATGTTTGATCCGACAGACAAAGCATATTACCCTTATTATGGACTGTTTATCTTTATTTTTATCTGGCTCAATGATACCGGCGCTTATCTGGTGGGCACGACATTCGGCAAACGACGGATGTTCCCGCGTGTTTCTCCGCTGAAATCATGGGAAGGATTCGCCGGCGGGCTTGTCATTGCGTGGATGGCAGCGTTGACGTTGGCTTATTTTTATCCGGCGGTGAACTGGTATCACTGGATCGCTTTTGCAACGATTATCGTGATATTCGGCACGTGGGGAGATCTCGTTGAGTCGCTGATAAAACGTACCTACGGCGTCAAGGACTCCGGAACGCTTCTTCCGGGACATGGTGGCATATTAGACCGCTTCGACAGCATGATGCTGGCCACGCCCGCCATCTGGGTTTATCTGAGATTTTTCATTCAAAATTAAACGTCAGCACGATCAAACGTGAAGTAGCTTTCGACAGTGCCTCAGTATACACCCGATCCGACTCACTGATCAAATCACTGCGGTCTTTTTGCAGTACATCAGCCAGTCCGAAACAAAACTTCAACTCGGGACACAACTTAAAATAAGGCAAATAAATATCACATCCAAACCCAATCTCTACTCCATAATCCAATGGTTTTAACAAAACCGGAGTTTCTTTTTTACGCCCCATGTCGAAATGGGTAAAAACCCCGCCAAGCAAGTAAGGACGATAGTTATTGAGTCGCACCGCCGTATATTTCAGATCGAGCGGCAAGGCAAGATAATTCGATCGGATCGAAGTGGTAAACGTAGCTTGCGAGTTGGCGGTCCGTGCGTCAATAAAAGTAAACTTCTTATCGCCAAAGTGAACGGTAGGCGTAAAACGCAGATTCAAATATTGATTGATATATAAATTTCCAATCACTCCGACACTGAATCCGGGCGAATAAGAGGGAATTTCGGCAAACCACGTTCTTCCGTCAGACGTCGTCACCCCCGAATGCGTTAAAATCAAATCCTGGGTATGCATCCCGACATGAAACCCGAAATGATACCGCTTCATATCGGCATACGGTTGATTCTTGGGTCTTTGTCGCTGAGCGTAAAGACTCGAAACAGCCATCATCCATGCCGATAATATAATCAATGTGCTTCGTTTCAATTTGCTTCTAATTTGTATGAATAACGGAAGAAGAAAAAAGTTATTGCAGCAAACGAAGTAATAAAAAAGAGAATAAAAAGAGACAAACATTTTTTTTAATCGGAAGAATCGTTTACTTTTGCATTGTTTTAACTTTAAAAAATAAAAGAAAATGGCTTACGTAATTAGTGAAGATTGTATTGCATGTGGTACATGTATTGATGAATGTCCGGTAGAAGCAATTTCTGAGGGAGATATCTACCGCATCGATCCGGAAGTATGCACCGATTGTGGAACATGCGCAGAAGCATGTCCGACGAGTGCAATCAGCCCGGGGGCTTAATCAAGAAGAAAAGCTAAAAAACCAAAGCGTAGAGTATGTGATTCATTCCTTACTCTACGTTTTTTTCTTGTAGATTGCAACCGACCTTGAGCAACCCGTCGCGCCGAAAAAAATCCATCATCCCCTCTCCTCCTTTCCACAAGCGACATCTTAATTTTGTAACGATGAAACCTGTCCCCCCCAAAAGCAATGAACGCAAAAGCAAAGTTAGACAATTTGGAGCACTCTATAAAGCATCATATTTTTCTTTTCGGAAAACTTTCTACAAATTGGAAAAACTCAATCTACTTATATAAAACAAACTAACATATGAAATCAGAAAACTTTTCAACATCCACATCTTTTTTCATAGAATAATTTAGCAAAGAAAATAAAGAATAACTACTTTTGTACCCCAAAGAAGACAACAAATAAACAGAAGAGATATGGGCTTGAAAACGTACACTTTCGACGAGGCTTACCAAGCATCGTTAGATTATTTCACGGGTGATGAATTGGCTGCAAAAGTCTGGGTAAATAAATATGCGCTGAAAGACGCGTTCGGAAATATTTACGAACAAACTCCCACAGACATGCACCGTCGTCTGGCCAGAGAGATTGCCCGTACGGAAGCAAAATATCCGAATCCGTTGTCGGAGCAGGAACTGTTCGAACTTTTCGATCACTTCCGATACATCGTACCACAGGGAAGTCCGATGACGGGCATCGGCAACGATTTTCAGATCGCCTCGTTGTCAAACTGTTTCGTAGTTGGCGTAGAAGGTAATGCCGATTCGTACGGCGCGGTGATTCGCATTGATGAAGAACAGGTGCAACTAATGAAACGTCGAGGAGGTGTGGGGCATGATTTATCGCATATTCGCCCGAAAGGTTCGCCCGTAAAAAACTCGGCGCTTACTTCCACTGGACTGGTGCCTTTTATGGAGCGGTATTCGAATTCGACACGCGAAGTCGCTCAGGATGGGCGGCGCGGCGCGTTGATGTTAAGTGTTTCCATCAAACATCCCGACGCCGAATCGTTTATCGATGCGAAAATGACGGAAGGAAAAGTAACGGGAGCGAACGTGTCCGTCAAAATCGACGACGAATTTATGGAAGCTGTGGTGAGCGGTTCCATGTATCACCAGCAATACCCGATTGCCGGAGACAATCCGATGGTTACGAAGCTTATCGATGCAAGGTCACTATGGAAAAAAATCATTCATAATGCCTGGAAATCCGCCGAACCGGGGGTGTTATTCTGGGATACGATTCTTAGGGAATCAGTGCCCGACTCGTATGCCGACTTAGGCTTCCGTACGGTCTCAACTAATCCGTGCGGCGAAATACCGCTTTGCCCGTATGACAGCTGCCGGCTGCTGGCGATTAACCTCTACTCGTATGTTGTGAACCCGTTCAGTCGTGACGCTTATTTCGACTTCGATCTGTTTAAAAAACACGTTGCGCTGGCACAACGCATCATGGACGACATTATCGATCTGGAATCGGAGAAGATTGAAAAGATTCTGGAAAAAATCGCCTCCGACCCGGAAGGAGAGGATATCAAGCGTACGGAACGTGAGCTGTGGCAGAGAATTCAGCAAAAGACATTGGCCGGAAGGCGTACGGGAGTTGGAATCACGGCCGAAGGCGATATGTTGGCGGCTTTGAACCTGCGGTATGGAACAGAAGAAGCAACCAACTTCGCGGAAAAGATTCAAAAGACGCTGGCGCTGGCAGCCTATGGCTCGTCGGTCGAAATGGCCAAAGAACGCGGTGCCTTCGAAATTTACGACGCCAAACGCGAAGAGCGTAATCCGTTTATCTTGCGATTAAAGAAAGAATCTCCCGCCTTGTATGACGACATGGTAAAATATGGGCGTCGCAACATCGCGTGTCTGACCATCGCACCGACCGGCACGACCAGCCTGATGACCCAAACCACTTCGGGCATTGAACCCGTATTCTTACCGGTTTACAAACGTCGGCGTAAAGTCAATCCGAACGACGCAGATGTGCATATAGATTATGTAGACGAAACGGGCGATGCTTTCGAAGAATATATCGTCTTTCATCACAAATTCGTCACGTGGATGCTGGCTAACGGCTATTCGGCAACAAAGAAATACACCACAGAGGAAATCGACAATCTCGTTGCGCACTCCCCTTATTACAAAGCAACGTCGAACGATGTGGATTGGGTACAAAAAGTACGCATGCAGGGACGTATCCAGAAATGGGTCGATCATTCGATTAGCGTGACGATCAATCTGCCGAACGACGTGTCGGAAGAAATGGTCGATAAATTATATGTAGAAGCATGGCGTTCGGGCTGCAAAGGATGTACGGTTTATCGCGACGGATCACGCTCGGGGGTATTGCTGTCGACAGAAAAGAAGAAGAAAAACGAAGACTGCATGGAGCCCCCGGTCATTGTCTCGACACGTCCGAAGGAGCTGGAAGCCGATGTGGTGAAGTTCCAGAACAATCGTGAAAAATGGATCGCCTTCGTCGGATTGATGAACGGACGTCCGTACGAAATTTTTACCGGTCTGGCCGATGACGAAGAAGGCATCATGCTGCCGAAAACAGTAGAAAAAGGAAGCATTATCAAAAGCTACGACGCGGACGGACGCAAGCATTATGACTTTCAGTTTAAGAACAAGCGTGGTTTTAAGATGACGCTCGAAGGTCTGGACAGCAAATTCGAACCCGAATATTGGAATTATGCCAAACTGATTTCGGGCGTTTTACGCTATGGGATGCCCATCAGTCAGGTCATCAAGCTGGTACAGGAGATGGAGCTGAATAATGAATCGATTAACACGTGGAAAAACGGCGTGGCACGCGCATTGAAAAAATACCTGCCCAACGGTACGGAACTGAAAGGACAGAAATGCCCGAACTGCGACTACGAAACCCTCGTTTATCAAGAAGGCTGCCTGATCTGCAAAAACTGTGGCGCCTCGCGGTGCGGATAGACATTGAGCGATGAACCTATCCTTTCATATCGGTTACCGGACATACCGGCAACAGAAGATGCGCGTATGTGGTTCCATTCCCGAACTGGGGGGGGGCGAGCCGGTCATGGCGAAAGAAATGGCTTGTACAGATGGCGAACATTGGTCGTTGCAGCTCGAACTGCCCGACGACATAGCCGAAATCGAGTATCACTATATACTGACGGATATAGACGGCAAAGTGACCACCGAGCCGTGGGATCGAAAACATCGCATCGTTTTCGACCGTATTGCGTCAAGTTTCTGTTTGTATGACTATTGGCGCGAAGAACCGAAGAATATCGCGCTGTACACTTCGGCGTTCACGAAGAATCTGTTTGCTCATAACGAGTCCGAACCGATTTATGAGCAGCCCGATCGCTGCCTGATCATCCGGCTTCCGAACCCTCGGGTGCAGAAGAATCAGCGCGTAGCTCTTGCCGGCAATCAAGCATGCCTCGGGCATTGGGATACGACACAAGCGAAACTTCTACGTCCGTGCGGTGCTGCGGAATGGGAAGTTTACCTCAATGCCGATGAGATCCGTTATCCGTTTGAGTACAAATTTTTCGTTTGTGATGAAACGAAGCAGGTCTGCCATTGGGAAAAAGGAAGTAACCGTGTACTGAGAGAGGCACCGTCAGAGACATCCGAGATCACCGTGATTTCAGAATATCCGTATCGCGAAGATTTGCCGGAGTGGAAAGGAGCAGGAACCGTCATCCCTGTTTTTTCGTTACGTTCGGAGCAGAGTTTTGGAGTCGGCGACCTGCATGACCTGCAATTACTCATCGATTGGGCGGAACAGACAAAGCAATGCGTCATTCAAGTACTCCCGATGAACGACACCACCCGTACCCATACGTGGAGAGACTCTTATCCTTACAGTGCCATCTCGATTTATGCCCTGCACCCGATGTATATCTCGCTATACGACATGGGCATCCTCAACGATCCGGAGCGGATGGCCTATTTTCGAGAGAAGCAAATTACGCTGAACAACAGGGAAGATGTCGATTACGAAGCGGTTGAACGTTACAAGACGGCGTATTGCCGGGCTTTCTTTGAACAAGAAGGTGTAACCGTCTTATCGGGCAACGATTTCAAGCGTTTTTGGGAAGGCAACCGGAAGTGGCTGACTCCATACGCGGCATTTTGTTATTTACGTGACCAATATCGCACGGCCGATTTTTCCAAATGGGAAAAAGATGCGATATACAACCCATTGCGGATTGACAAACTGTGCGCCGAAAACGGCCCGGCTTACCCGGAAATCGCATACGTCTATTTCTTACAATACGTCTTGCATACCCAATTTCAAGCTGTTTCGAACTATGCCCGCCAAAAAGGGATCATTCTGAAAGGAGACTTGCCGATCGGTATTCACCGAACGAGTGTGGAAGCATGGACAGATACCCGTTACTTTAACATGAACGGTCAAGCAGGCGCTCCCCCCGATGATTTCTCAGCTATGGGGCAAAACTGGTCTTTCCCGACCTATAATTGGGAGATCATGGAAAAAGACGGGTTCGCGTGGTGGAAGAGGCGCTTCGGTAAGATGAGCGATTATTTCGACAGTTTTCGTATCGACCATATTCTCGGGTTCTTTCGCATCTGGGAAATTCCCCTCGATTATGTACAGGGACTGTGCGGTCACTTTCGACCGGCATTGCCGTTGACCGTCGGTGAAATCGAATCGTACGGCCTGACGTTCAGAAAGGAATATACGTCAGCGGTAATTCACCGGAAATACCTGTCGGAGTTATTCGGTGAGCAAACGGAAGTGGTTATCGATCATTACCTCTCTCCCATCGATGCGGAACACATGATGCTGAATCCGTTTTGTGATACCCAACGAAAAATACAGGCACTCTTCGAAGGGCATGAAGACAAAGCGTCCCGACAGATGCAATCCGGTCTCTATGCGCTGGCCAATGAAGTGCTTTTTGTGGAAGACCCCTACGAATCCCGAAAATATCATCCGCGCATCTCGGCCTCGCAGTCATACCGGTATCAGGAACTGACGGAAGCGGAGAAAACGGCTTTCAACAAGCTCTATGCTTACTTTTTTTACGTACGGCATCATGACTTCTGGAAAGCGACGGCGTTAAACAGACTCCGTCCCTTGGTTGCAACGACAGAGATGTTGGTGTGCGGAGAAGATTTAGGAATGATTCCCGATTCCGTACACGAAGTGATGGAAGAACTCCATATCCTGAGTTTGGAGTTGGGCCGCATATCCAAAGCCTTCGGGCAGGAATTTTCCGACTTGAAAACGGTGCCTTACTACTCTGTCTGCACAACTTCAACACACGATATGAGCCCTTTGCGTACATGGTGGAAAGAAGAACCGCAACGTACGCAACGATATGCTCAGTCTGTCTTACAGGGGACTGAATCGACGACAAACGAGTGTACAAGCAAAATAGCCGAGCAAATAATCACGGAGCATCTGCACGCACATTCCATGCTGACCATCCTTCCTTTGCAGGATTGGCTGGCCATAGACGATAAATTGAGACGAAAAGATGCCCGACAAGAGCGCATCAATATCCCGGCTGATCCGGATCATTACTGGTGCTACCGCATACACATTTCGCTCGAACAGCTTTTGCAAGCCTCCGATTTCAATCGAAAAATCTGTGCGATGCTCTCACGGAGTCATCGCACAAATACGATTACTTAATTGGAGTAACGTTTGGTTTTTTGTTTCCGGATGCCGGTATGCCGTCCATTTGGTTTTTGCCGGACATCGTACACGTTCCGTTAAAGTGAGCCCCCGGCTCAATTTCGAGCGTCTGTGTATAAATATCTCCTTTGATAATGGCGGTAGATTTAAAAACCAGCTTTTCCTTGATGCGAATCGAACCTTCGACATCCCCCAATATCTCCGCATTATCCGAGATGATGTTTCCTACGATACTGCCTTTGGGGCCAATGACGATTTTTCCTTTGCAATTGATATCGCCTTCGATTCGTCCGTCCAAACGAAAATCAGAATCCGAAGCGATGCTTCCTGTCACAATTGTTCCGGCAGCTAATACGTTATGTACTCCTCCGCTGCTAATAGGTATTTCTTCATTTTTTGTGCGTACCATGTTTTTTTAATTTGGTTTGTCGCAAATATAGATATTATTCTTTTCAAAGAAAGTTTTTTCGCTTATTTTTACAGACAAATTAACACGTATGAAGGGAAAAATTGAATTACAAGGTATGAAATTCCATGCTTATCATGGGGTTTTGCCGCAGGAAAGACGGGTAGGAGGAGAATTTGTGGTCGATCTGTCTTTTTCGATGTCGCATCTCCAATCTTTACAAACCGACCTGTTGACCGACACCGTCAGCTACGCAGACGTATATGAGCTTGTAAAAGCAGAAATGGCAGTACCGTCGCAATTACTCGAGCATGTAGCCGGACGGATTTCAGCTGCGTTGAAAACACGTTTCCCCGGACTGTCCGGAATTAGACTGAAGATTTCGAAGTTATCTCCTCCGTTGGGAGGTGAAGTGCAAAGCGCATCGGTAATACTTGAAGAGTAAGAAACGACGCAACAAAAACGTGCTTGTACGGTAAAACAAAAAAGCGGTGTGTCATAACGGGCGAACTGCTTCGTTGCTTGCGGAATGTGAGCTCGGTCACATACCTTAGTATGCTCCCTCGCCCTCATCCTTAGCGCCCCCCAATTTCACCCTTTCTTACACACCTAAAGAGGGTGTGCCCAAACATTGCGTTTCGACACACCCTCTTCTTTAAGAAAAGAAACGTCTTCTTACTTAACCGCTTTAGCCAAAGTAGCGCCCGGCTTGAATTTAACTACTTCACGAGCCGGGATGTTAATTGCTTTCTTCGTCTGCGGATTCACACCTTTGCGAGCGGCCTTCTTTACCACCGAAAAAGAACCGAATCCTAAAATGGACACTTTTTCGCCTTTCTTCATCTCGCCCTGAATCGTTTTGATCATAGCTTCAACGGCTTTTTTTCCGTCCACTTTGCTTAAGCCCGCTTTTGCGGCAACAGCATCAATAAATTCTGTTTTGTTCATAATGTTGTAATTAAAAAGTAATAAAAAGTTTTAATCAATAATCTACCAGTTTTATCCTTTTATTTTATTTGACGGCTCAAATATAGTTTTAAAATTCGATTACAGATAAAAACAAGACATTTTTTTCTCCGAAAACACAATTTTCTACTAAAATCAAGTGCAAAAGCCAAAAATATGCATTATTTTTGCCTCAAAACAAGAAACAGATGACAAGGCAAAACAGATTCGGACTGGCTCAAAGCATCCCTCCGGTGACTCAGAATTTAATTATAATTAACGCTCTGTGTTGGCTGGCGACCTTAGTATTACCCAAATTCGGCATAGACCTGATCGACTGGTTAGGACTCCATTTCCCCGGGACAAAAGGATTCAAATTACATCAATTGATCACATACATGTTCATGCATGATACCGGTTCGTTCGGACATATTTTCTTCAACATGTTCGCAGTTTTCATGTTTGGACGGATTCTGGAAGTCACTTGGGGAGCGAAACGCTTTCTGACCTTCTATCTGGTGACCGGTATCGGCGCCGCTCTGGTACAGGAGTTGACCTGGCTTTACCAGATTCACTCGCTGGCCGTCGCGAACGGCATTTCCATCTCGCAACAAATTGCGATGGACCCGGGAGTAAGCGCGCTCGTAACGATCGGAGCCTCCGGAGCTGTGTTCGGTATTTTGCTCGCTTTCGGCATGCTCTTTCCCAACGCGCCTTTGTATCTCATGTTCATACCGATTCCCATCAAAGCCAAATATTTTGTGATCGGATATGGGTTGATCGAGTTGTTTATGGGAGTCTCTAATTTCAGCAACGACAATGTGGCTCACTTTGCCCACCTGGGAGGGATGCTGTTCGGATTTTTCCTGATTCTGTATTGGAAAAAGAAAAATAGAGACCATGGACAATTTTTTTATTAGAATCAAACAATCGTTTGCCGAAGGAAATATTCTCACGAAACTTATATATATTAATGTAGGGATATTCCTGCTTGTCCGGCTGGCCATTGTCGGTCTGCAACTCTTCGAGATCGACTCCGGCACCTTTCTCACTTACCTGCAACTTCCGTCTTCGTTCGCGGTACTTCTCTACAGACCGTGGACCTTACTGACCTACATGTTTTTGCACACGGACTTCCTGCATCTGCTGTTCAACATGTTGTGGTTATACTGGTTCGGCCGTATCGCGATGGAGTTTTTCAACGGGCGACAGTTGACGGGCATCTATATTTCGGGCGGGATAGCCGGCGCCTTGATGTATATGCTGGCCTATCATTTTTTTCCGTATTTCCGTAACAGGGAGACGCTTGCTTTTCTGATGGGCGCTTCGGCCTCGGTCATGGCCATTGTCTTCGCCGTTTCGTTCTACCGCAAAGATTACGAACTTCGGCTGATGTTTATCGGGCGGATACGGCTGCTCTACCTTGCCCTTTTCGCCTTCATCATCGATTTTCTCTCGATCACGTCCGACAATGCCGGCGGGCATATCGCCCATATCGGAGGAGCATTGTGGGGGATGCTGTTCGCTTTCCGGTTCAAGCAGGGAAAAGACTTGACGGTTTATCTGAACCGTTTGATCGACCGGATAGTCAATTTGCGAAAGAGCCGGCGGCCGCGCATGAAAGTAAGCTACGGGCGACGGCCGGAGACGGATCAGGAATACCGTGCACGCAAACAGGCCGAATCGCAGGCGTTGGATGCGATCTTGGACAAGTTGAAACGTTCCGGCTACGAGAGCCTTTCGGCCGAAGAGAAAAAAGCTTTGTTCGATGCCAGTAAGAAGTAGAAATGAAAGTATTCCGTTTCATACACACCTTGCTTGCCATTCTCAACGGCGTCGTTGTTCTTCTGCTCCTTTTATCGGCATTCTCCGATCTGGTATCGCCGGCCGATTATTTGCTGTTCGCTTATCTGGGACTCGCGTTCCCGCTTTTTCTGCTCCTCAACGCCGGCTTTCTGCTCTTCTGGCTGATCACGCGCAAATGGAACCATGCCTTCGTCATCTTATGCTCCCTTCTGGTTTGCTGGAAACCGGTCAAGCAATACATACCGTTTCATTTACAGGTGGGGCAACCTCCTCGCGAAGAACTGATCAAGGTATTAACGTATAATGTGATGTGTTTCGGATATAAGGATCATACGGCCGATCAGCCGAACCCGATCATCCGGTACATTGCCGAATCGGGTGCGGATATCGTCTGTATGCAGGAATATCTGGAAGGACATACCGATATTCTGACGGAGAACAAAATCGCCCGGGCGCTGAGCATGTATCCTTACCATTTTCATGTGCCGCTCGTGCATTATCCGCGTTATACAACCGGACTGGCCATTTATTCGAAATACCCGATACGCAGTTCGCGCAAGATACGTTACGACAGTTCGTTCAACGGATCGGCGGTGCATGAACTCAATGTGAAGGGCAAGAAAGTGATTGTGGTAAACAACCATTTAGAGTCGTTCAAGTTTACGGTCGAAGACCGTTCGAAATATTCCGAATTTATCCGCAACGCCAATACCGGTACGTTCGACAATATCCGGGGGGCATTGGAGCAGAAGATGGGACAGGCTTTCCGGATTCGGGCGGAGCAGGCCGATATCATTGCAGACGAGATCAACGCCTTGCAAGGTGATTACCTGATTGTGTGCGGCGACTTCAACGACACGCCGATCTCGTATGCCCGCAGAAGGATACAAGGACCGCTGCGGGATGCATACGTCGAATCGGGGCGGGGTGTGGGCGTAAGTTATAACGAAAACATGTTTTGGTTCCGTATCGATCATATCTTACATTCGCCCAATATGACGGCCTACCGGGCGACCGTCGATCGGGTCAAGCTCTCAGACCATTACCCGGTATGGTGTTATCTGAAGCCGGAATAGCTTCCGGGGGAGAGCTCTCTTCTCAAATAAAAATATACTTCAGCACAAACAGCACAGCCAGCACGTACATGGCCGGGGTCAGCTTCCGGTATTTCCGGCCGAGCAGGTTCAACAGCACGTAGCTGATGATACCGATCAGGATACCGTCCGAAATACTATACGTGAGCGGCATGAGGATAAGACATATAAACGCCGGAATCGCTTCGGAATAGTCTTCGAAGTCGATATCTTTGATGGGGCTGAGCATAAACAGTCCGACGATGACGAGCACGGGGCACGTGGCCGCTCCGGGAATCGCCAGAAAAATCGGCGCGAAGAGCAAGGCCGCGGCAAAGCAGACGGCCGTGGTGAAGGCCGTCAGTCCGGAGCGTCCGCCCTGCGCCACACCCGAAGCGCTTTCGACGTAGGTCGTTACCGTACTCGAGCCCAGCAGGGCCCCGAAAGTCGTGCCGAGAGCATCGGCCATAAAGGCTTTCCGGAGGCGGGGCACTTTACCGTCTTTGATCATCCCGGCCTTCGTCGATACGCCCACCAAGGTACCGATTGTATCGAACATATCGATAAAGAGGAACGTAAAGATGACGATCAGCATATCGATCGTAAAGAGCTGAGAAAAGTCGAACTGAAAGGCAATCGGCGCGATGGAAGGCGGGATGCTCGTCACGCCGCCGTACACGGTCAGTCCCATGGGGATGCCGATCAGGGCGGTACCGAGGATACCGAGCAGCAGGGCGCCGCGCACATTGAGAATCAGCAGCACGCTGGTCAGCACGATCCCGATGACCGAGAGCAGACCGGCCCCGTGGGTGATCGTACCCAACGTCACGAACGTCGCGTCGCTATGCACGATCACGCCGCCGTTTTTCAGCCCGATGAAAGCGATATACAATCCGATTCCCGGTCCGATGGCATTACGGAGCGAAGCCGGGATGGCATGGACGATCATATCGCGCAGGTTCGTTACCGTGAGCAGAATAAAAATCAATCCTTCGATAAAGACAGCCGCCAGAGCAAACTGCCAACTGTAGCCCATCGTCATGCAGACCGTATAGGCGAAGAAGGCGTTAAGTCCCATGCCGGGCGCCAGCGCGAACGGCATTTTGGCGTAGAGCGCCATGACGAGCGTAGCCAGCACGGCCACGATGGCGGTAGTCGTAAAGACGGCGCCTTTGTCCATCCCTACCGATCCGAGAATATTCGGATTCACGGCCAGGATATAGGCCATGGTCAGGAACGTCGTGATTCCCGCGAGTATTTCTGTTTTGACATTCATGGTTCGAGGATCGAACCCGAAGAGTTTGGATAAGTTCATAGCTGTAAAATCATTATTTTGTTACGGTTTAGAAGCTCCATTTCATAGCCAGCGTAGGAATCACGAAGAGGCCGTCGCGTCCGGCGAAATCGTAACTGACTTCGACTTCACTGCCTAAGCTGAGGTTAAATTTTTCGTCGACGCCTTTGAACCGGTTCAGGTTGACCCAGAACTGCGGTTCGCTCAGGAACACGAAGTCGCCCACGGCACTCGGTTCGCGCCACCAGTCGGCAAATCCCATGAAACTGCATTTTCCGTCGGCAAAATGGAGGTACCACGTGGCCGTCAGCTGAAAGTTATTCGGTTCGTTGGCTTTCTGGATGTATTTATACAGGGCCGAGAGCGTAAACCCGCGTGTGAACTGAGCGTTATTGTAGCTGTACGTAGGGCCGGCCAGATACGCGTTTTTAACGAACGGCAGTCCGCCGTTATATTCGAGATGCGCCGAGATCGGGCCTTTCCAGAATTTCAGTTCGCGGCTGATTTCCCAATAGGCCGAAGCCACACCGTCCGACTTGTAATCCATATCGACAAAGAAGAACGTACTGCCCCATTTGTCGGGTTTAAACATTTCGACGGTCGTAGTCCAAAGCGGACGGCTGCCTAACTTGTCGTTCGTGGCCCGTCCGAAGTCGTAATGCACCTGCACGTTCTGTGCCTGTAATGCTCCGCAAAGCAAAAGGGCTGCGCCCAGCAGCCCGTGTTTGATGATCGTTTTCATTGTTTATTTTCGTTTTTGATAAAAGCGCACCCAGTCGATTTGCATCTCGACCGGCAGATGAGCCGGTTCAACACGCCCCACCCATTGTCCGCCTAGCTGCATGTCGAGCAGCAGGTAAAACTCGCGGTCGAACGGAAATTGTCCCTCCTTGTCCGTTTCGATGCGGGGATAGGTAAACGTATGATGGTTATTGATGTAGAACGAAACGCTGTCGGGATACAGTTCGACGGCGTACGTATTGTAATCGTCCGCCCGAATGGCGCCGGTAGCTCCTTTAGGCGGATACGTTTCCTTCAGCACGTGCGTGTAATGCGAATGGACGGTCTGGTAGGCGATGCGTTCGTCGTTGAGTCGCTCCATGATATCGATTTCGCCGCCTCCGGGCCATTGCGCCCCGTCGAACGGAAGAAGCCAGAAAGCCGGCCACGCGCCCGTGGCGTTCCCCAACTTGGCATGGATTTCGAGGCGTCCGTGAGCGAAACCGACCTTGTTTTTCGTATACAGTCCGCCGGTGAGGAATCGGGCCGTATCTTCGGGCAGGCTGTAATTGTTCAGTCCCCGCAGCGTAAGCAGTCCGCCGCCCACGTGATAGCACGAATCGAAGTCGCTCATATAATTATTCCAGTCCGATTTTCCGCGCGGAATTTTACTCCAGCGTGACAAGTCGAACGTATCGCCGTCGAAATTTTCTTCCCACACCAACTGCCACGAGTCATCCACCTTCTCCGAACAAGCCGTACAGGCGAGCATGACCACAGCAACAAGCCCTAAAGCGCAAAGTACACGTTTCGTCATACCAGTGTTTTTTTATTTCCGGATATTTTTAGCGGCGAAAATCATCATCAGAATCAGATTGACGATCAAGACTCCGCCGCAGCAGAGTACATAAAACGCCATCCATTCTTTCTCCGGGCGCAACACGAAGTAAGCGACCGCGCTCGCCACGCCAATCAGCACGATTAACACCGACAATATCCGTAAGATGATTTTTCTTTTTCCCATTTTGCGGGCGAAGATATTATATTTTATTGGCATTTCTTCACCCGACAAACAAAAAAATGCCGCTACCCTGTTATTTTTTTTATACATTGTATAATATATCCGCAGAAATATGTATCTTTACCCCCGCGACCGGACAAAAGAAAGGAGGAGAAACACGAAAACCGGCCGCGACACGTTTCGCCAAGCGGGAGAAACGGTCGAAGAAAAGGAAGGAAAAGCATTCAGAGAGTTTTAGCAGCTTTCATTAGCAAAAGATCATTCAGAACTCTCTGAAAGGTAAAAAAGTTCGTCGGCAAGGTTTCAGA
>NZ_JAUMYS010000027.1 GCF_030528505.1 Tannerella sp. | reverse complement strand
AAAAGTGAAGAGTGAAAAATGAAGAACGAAAGGGTGGAGCTGGAGAGATTCGAACTCTCGTCCAAACGAGGAACTAATTTGCTTTCTACATGCTTATCTTCGCCTTGATTTTCGTGCTGCGGCAAGACCGAAGCCACCCACCGCAACCTTATTCCCTAAATTTTCACTTGTCGTACGGGACCTCCGTCAAGCTATCTCCGACATTTCTGCACCACCGGTTCGGATTGCCTCGAAGCCACGGCTTCCGGGTGATGTCTCGTCCAAACACCTTGTGTAAGGATGAAGCTTCAATCTACTGTACTTCGATTAAGCAGCGAGAGCGTAGTTATTTTCGCCAGTTAAAATTGATCAACCGAGATTATAGTGCCGGCCAACGACGCACTGCATGCTTACAAACCACTTCTGCCCGCTGTCAAAACCGGTCAGCCCCTTCTGTAAAGGGAGATGATTTGAAAATCATTTCCATTGTATATCGTTCATCAACATCCGACACTTCGGATCGCTTATCGACCGCAAAGATACATCATTTTCTCCGAAAAAGAAAAGCCGGGTGCGAGATTTATCGTCTTTTTCATTCATAATCATCATTTTTTTACCTATGTTTGCATAAGATTTAACGAATTTATCAGCACTTAAATGGATTGAACATGAAAAAGATCTTATTATCGGTTTGGATTATGCTGTTGTGCAGTATGGCAATGGCACAGGAAAATGGGGTACAGATTCAAGACGTTGAACGTATCCCTATGGGTGACGGTACGTATGTTTTTCGTCATTCGAAAGGAGAGAAAAAACATCTTGAAGGTAGGCAGCGTCTTATCCTCGGTCGCAGCGAGTATCTTGTCGCAGACTTCTCCAACGGGCGGATGACGGGCGATTATGAACAATATTATAATGAAACTCTTGTTGAGAAGAAGCATTATAACAGCCATGGACGTTTAGACGGCAAACTGGTAACGTATCACAAAAACGGCAGCATCGAACGTGAACTTTATTTTAAAGACGGTAAGATAGACGGACGCATGGTGCGTTATAGCGCTAAAGGAGAATTGGAAGAAGAACAGGAGTTTAAGGACGGTGTCGAGGACGGAATACATAAAAAATATGACCGTTCCGGTAATCTTACGTACGACTGTTATTATAAAAATGGAAAACCTCACGGCAAGCAGACAATAAAATACATTGTCGGAGAAGGGTTTGAGACGGTCGAATCGGAATATAACAATGGGAAACCGGTCGGACGGTTCGTTCGAACGCTGGACTCCGGTGTCGTAACGAGCGAAGGACAGTACGATGGGAACGGCGAAAAGACCGGATTGTGGATCAATCGCACGAAGGAGGGATTGCCTAAATCGGAAACACCGTATAAGAACGGAAAAGAAGACGGTTTCGTGAAGACATACTATACCGACGGAAAGCTCAAAGAAGAAAAAGAATACAAAGACGGCAAACCAACCGGGCTGGTGAAAAAGTACGATTTCCAGACCGGTAATCTGCTTTCGGAGGAAAAGCGGACGAAAGGCGATGTGCTGGAGGGCGAACAGACGCTTTCTTTTACGAGTAACCTGCATGGTCGATACACGGAACATGGGACGTATGTAAAAGGAGTGAAAAACGGCCGATTTACCGAGACGTATGAGAATGGGAACAAGAAATCGGAAGGCGTGTATGTAAACGGAAAAAAAGACGGAAAGTGGAACACGTATTACAGCAGTGGAAAGCCGGAATCGGAAATCATGTACAAAAACGAAGAATACGACGGTGAAGTGCGCAAATACACGCAACGAGGCCTCTCGTCTGTCACGATGTACAAAAACGGAAAAAAACACGGTGTTCATCAGAAATATGATTATGAAACGGGCAAACTGATGGAAGAGGAGCATTATGTAGATGGTGTCATGAACGGTGTTTGTCGGCGTTATTATCGAAACGGCACTCTGGAAGAAGAATATACTGCCGTTAACGGACAACCCGAAGGGCCATATAAAAGATACGACCGTAATGGTAAGTTAATACAGGAAGGTGTATTCAAAAACGGACGGATACAAAAATGATTCTATGCGTACTGATTTGAAAATTGGTCGATTGGCTTTCTTTTGATATCCGAATCCGAACGGAAGATGACACGATGCAACCGACTTGATTTTTCATTACGCTCCACAATAATCTCGGCTTTTTTATCTATGTTTGCACACAAAAACAAACTTATTCAAAAAAAACAATTACAGATGAAGAATTTTCTCATGTTTCCACTTGCTTTGACCATGACAGTGGCCACCCAAGCTCAAGTAGAGTTTCGCCCTCCGGCAACACCCCAAAAACCGGTAAAAGACACGTTGCATAACGTCGTGATCACCGATCCATTCCGCTGGCTCGAAGACAAGGAAGATCCCGAAGTCGTTGCATGGACTAAAGCGCAGCACGATTACGGTCTCGAATACCTTAAACAGACCCAGCAGGAACATCCTGGACTGCGCGAAGCCATCGCCTCGTATATCGACATGGATTTCGAAGGGCCTTTGAACAAGATCGGTAACCGTGTGTTCCAGAACGTTAAGAGAAAGGGAGACAAACAATCTAAAATCTACACCCTGATTAAAGGGAAGAAGGTACTGATCTGGGATCCGGTCAAGTTAGACCCCTCGGGAAAGACTTCGACATCGGGTACGAGTTACACGTATGACGGTAATCGTGCGGCTATCAGTGTACAGAAGAGCGGTGCAGAGATTTCGACTACCTACATTATTGATACGCGTACGGGCAAGATTCTGCACAAACCGATCGAAAACGTCTTCGGATTCCGTTGGACAAAAGATCAGAAGCACGCTTATTTCACCCTTCGTTCGAAAGAAGATATCGATGCGCAGCGTCCGCTTAAAACGTATCGATGGAAAGTAGGCGACCCGATAGAAAAAGCGCAGTTCATCGGTACGACCTCCGATGCACAGAACAACTACTTTATTTATGACAACCGTTACGGCGATGTAACCTTCTTCGGCGAAGGCGATTTCTACTCCAACAAAGTGTATATGCGCAAGACGGGTACGAACGAAGCCGGACAGTTGATCTACGAAAGCAAAGAATTCAACGCCTATCCGGAAGCAATTGGTGATAAGCTCTATATCTTCACGAACGACAAAGCTCCGAATTTCCGCCTGATGACGGCCGATGTTTCGAACCCCGAATACAAAGACTGGAAGGTGCTGGTTCCCGAATCGGAAACGGTGATGCAAAGCTATGCCGTGACGAAAAACAACATCATCATACAGGATAAAAAAGACATTATGAGCCGTCTTATGCTCTACGATCTCGACGGAAAACGGTTGCGTGAAATCGAGCTTCCCGAAGTGGGAAACGTGGGCGGCATGAGCTATAATCGGGAAGAAGACTCGCTCTACATCAGCCTGAATACGTTTACATCGACTCCGAAAACCTTCGTGGCTTCGCCCTCCGACTTCAAATGGAGACTCTACTATCAGCGTGAACTGCCGATCGATATGAGTGAGATCGAAGGGAAAATCGTATTCTATCCCTCGAAGGACGGCACGAAGATTCCGGCATTTGTGATCCATAAAAAAGGGATCAAACTGGATGGTAACAATCCGGTGCTGATCAATGGTTACGGTGGCTTTAATTCGGGTATTGAGCCGGGATATCAAGGCTTCTATGCTCCGTTGTTGGAAAAAGGCATTGTGGTAGTACGTGCCGGTATCCGCGGAGGCGATGAATACGGCGAAGCGTGGCATCGTAACGGGATGCTCGGTAAAAAGCAAAATACGTTCGACGACTTCAACAGTTGCGTGGAGTGGCTGATCAAGGAGAAATATACCAACCCGCAAAAGGTGGTTGCTATGGGCGGCAGTAATGGCGGGCTGTTGATGGGGGCCATCGCTACGCAGCGCCCCGATCTCTACAAGGCGATTGTCTGCCAAGTGCCGTTATTGGATATGCTTCGCTATCATAAGTTCTTAATCGCACGCTACTGGATTCCGGAGTACGGGTCGTCTGACGATCCCGAACAATTCGGGTGGATTCTCCCTTACTCTCCTTATCATAACATCAAAGCAGGGGTAAGCCTCCCGACAATGCTTGTTACCACCGGTGCGAACGACAGTCGCGTGGATCCGTTGCATGCCAAAAAGTTTGTCGCGGCTGTGCAAAACAACCCCGGACAAGTCAACCCCGTTATCCTCCACATCGATTACGAAAGCGGGCACGGAAGCGGCCAAAGTACGGAGCAGAGCATTAAGAACTGGACCTTTACATTCGAGTTTATCATGAATCAGTTGGGGCTCTGAGCCAACGATTGATCCATGGTCTTCTTACGGGCCATATAAAGGCCGCAGGCAAAACGAATCAGAAAACGATTTTGCCTGCGGCTTTTCTTTATTCTTGTGCAAAGAGCGTCTGCCTTTCGGAACGAAAGTAGCACAAAAATCGTATCTTTGTCCTCGGTTTATCCGTAACGTATGAATATTGCGATCGTATCTGTTGTCACCTTTGCGGTCAATGTCTTTTTAGGCCGGTATCGCATCAGATACCGCAAGATGAGTTTGATGTGGTGGGTCATCATACACGCTTCCCTTCCGCTCATTATTCCTATGCGTATCTGGCTCGATACCCCGAATATGACGATTCCCCTCTTCATCGGTCTCGCCATTATCGGTCAAATGATTGGTTCGCGAATCCAGTGGAAACGTTGTAAAGGGTAATGGCTGGTTATTGTTCAAGGAGGCCAAGACCCGAAAGGAACGCATAAATTCAACCCTTCTGAAGCATCGTGTATTAAAAATGAATAAGACCCGCTAAATTATGGCTGCTCGGTATTGAATTTCCGAAGCTGCATGTAAATCATGGTCATCGAAACGAGAGCGGAGACCGTATCCGATACAGGCATGCTCATCCATATCCCCGTTATGCCGAAAAATTTAGGCATGATCAGCAGGCAGGGAATTAAAACGATCACTTGTCGCGTCAATGATAAGAAAACGGCCTTCTTTGCCATACCGATACTCTGGAAAAAGTTGGCAATCACCATCTGTGCCCCTACCAACGGAAAAAGCATGACGGAGATACGCAATCCATAGACCGACAAGTCAATCAATTCTTCGTCGGTAGTAAAAACACGAGCAATCCAGTCGGGTTTGAGTTGTGCCAGCAAAAATGCAAACGTGGTGACGAGGGTTGCAAAAAAGACCGTTAGCCGAAACGCTTTCTGTACACGGTCAATCTGACGGGCTCCGTAATTATATCCCACTATGGGCTGCATTCCCTGATTAAGTCCTATCACAATCATCACGAACATAAAGGCAAAGCGGTTGATGATGCCGTATGCCCCGATAGCCAGATCACCACCGTATTGCTTCAGACCGTTATTAATGAGAATCACAATCACGCATGAGGCCAGATGCATGAAAAAAGGAGCCATGCCGATAGCCAATATCTCTTTGATTAAGCCGATGTGCGGCTTGAGCATGTCTTTCCGGAAATGCAGCAGTCGTTTGTCATTGCCGAAGAGAATCAGCAGCCACGTCAACGATACCGATTGCGAGAGGACGGTTGCGATGGCAGCTCCCTGAATACCCCATTGAAAGACGAAGATAAAAATCGGGTCTAATATGGTATTCAGCACAACGGTCGTAATGGTCATCATCATGGCTTGCATCGGGTGTCCTGACGAGCGTAGTATGCTGTTCAATCCCAGATAAAGATGCGTAATAATATTTCCGAAAAGGATAATCACGATGTAATCGCGTGCATATCCGATCGTTTGCTCACTGGCACCGAAAAAATACAGAATCGGATCGATAAAAATGAGCGATACAACGGTAAACACTCCGCCGATGACGATATTCATGAACACGACATTCCCCAGCACCTGTTGTGCCGTGCTGTAGTTTTTTTGTCCCAGTTTGACGGATACGATCGTGCTGGCACCAACGCCCACCAATGCTCCGAAAGCCGCGGCAATGTTCATGAACGGAAACGTAATAGCCAATCCCGAAATGGCCATGGCTCCTACTCCTTGACCAATAAAGACGCTGTCGACCATGTTGTAGAGCGACACAGCCGTCATGGCGATAATCGCCGGGATAGCATATTTCGTCAGCAACGTGCCGACGGGCTCTGTTCCTAATGCGGAAGGAGGTTTTTGTCCGGACATTCTTTGGGCTGTTTTTTTGCGTTGGCGGCAAAAGTAATGAATTCAGGATATAAAGCCATGCGATCGACGGCAAACTTTTATTTCGCGACGCACACGATTATGGGTTACGGCTAATTATCAACACGAATAATTCATTTTTCGGCCAAAATCTTTTCTGGTGATACGTTTATTCGTGAAATCCGGGAAAAAATACCGGAAAAAGACGGATGAAAGAAGAATAAGTTATGTATATTTGTCGGCAATTTGAAATAAAAAAGAAAAAAATGAAACAATTTTTCAAAATGATGTTTGCTTCCACATTGGGCTTTTTCGTGGCGCTGATGTTGGTTGGAGTTATCACCGTAATCTTTATGATCGGAATCGTAGCCAGTCTGACTCCGAGTTCTCAGCAGGTGTATACTCCGAAAGCGGAAGAGAGTGTGTTTAAGATTTCATTCGAAGGAAATATTCGCGAATCGGCGGAAGACAATCCGTTCACCAGTCTGATGACAGGAAAAGAACCGGGACTGTCGTTAAAGGATTTGTTGAAAGCCATTCGTCATGCCAAGGAGCAAGAATCCGTCAAAGGGATTTATCTTGACATGGGGGTATTTTCTGGAGGGACTGCGAGCCTCGATGCGATTCGTCGCGCGTTGACGGAGTTTAAGGAGAGCGGGAAATTTATCGTTGCCTATGCCGATAGCTATACACAGGGAGGGTATTATCTAGCTTCGGTGGCCGATAAGGTCTACCTTAACCCACAGGGAATTTTGGGACTGACCGGTATTTCTTCTCAGACAATGTTCTATAAAGGCTTGTTGCAAAAGATCGGAGTAGAGATGATGGTCTTCAAGGTCGGCACGTACAAGGGTGCGGTAGAACCGTTTATCGGTGAGAAGTTGAGCGATGCGAATCGTGAACAGATTACCTCGTATCAAACCTCCATCTGGGAAAATATCACCAAAGGCATTGCCAAAGGCCGTAATATCACGGCAGACGATGTAAACCGTTTCGCAGATGAAGGGGGCTTTTTCGCGGCTCCGGAGAAGGCCGTCGAATATAAATTGATCGATGAGTTGAAATACCGCAGCGAAGTGGAGAAATACCTGATTGAACAATCGGGGCAAACGGGTGATAAACTGAAGACCGTCGGACTATCGAACATGAGAAACGTAAAAAAGACTGAACGGGAATACCGCAATAAGATTGCGATTGTATATGCCGAAGGAGAAATTATGCAGAGTGTCATTTCATCGCCCTATAGCGGGAATCATCCGTATATTTCGGAAAAACTCAATGACGACCTGAAGAAACTGGCCGATAATGAAGATGTGAAAGCCGTAGTGCTGCGCATCAACTCTCCGGGCGGCAGCGCTTATACGTCCGAACAGATATGGAAGCAGGTGTATGAGTTGAAAAAGAAAAAGCCGGTCGTTGTTTCGATGGGAAGTGTGGCGGCTTCGGGAGGATATTATATCGCGAGTGGTGCGAGTAAGATTATTGCTGAGCCGAACACGCTGACAGGCTCGATCGGAATTTTCGGGATGTTCCCCAATACGGCGGGACTGTTTAATAAACTGTCCTTAACGACCGATGTGGTCAAGACCAACAAGTACGCAGACTTTGGCGACCCTTCCCGGCCGATGACGAACGATGAAAAAGCCTTGATACAGGGCTTTATCGAACGTGGATACGACACGTTCCTGACGCGATGCGCCGAAGGGCGAGGCGTGAGCAAAGCCGATATCGACAGCATCGGACAAGGGCGTGTATGGACGGGCGAGCAGGCGCTTAAAATCGGCTTGATCGATGAATTGGGCGGTATTGAACGCGCCGTTGAACTGGCCGGCGAATTAGCCGAGATATACAATTATAACATCATGGAAGTATCGACCAGCCATGACTTTTTGAAGGAGTTTTTGGAGAAACAGATCGAAGTCGTAAAGCAATCGATGGTCAAAGACGTACTGGGCGACGAATACGAATATTTCAGGATGTTGCAGAAAGCCAAAGCGACATACGGTATTCAGGCACGTATCCCGTATGATTTGAAACCGTTGTAGACAAGAACGAGAGCGACTGAGAGATGGCAAAATCGAACCGACTGTACTATATTGGGTTACCTGTTGCACTGATCTATGGAATAGCTGTGCAGATACGTAACCTCCTGTTTCATCTGAATATATTGCCTTCGCAGCAATATGCGATTCCGGTCATTTGTATCGGTAATTTATCGATGGGAGGAGCGGGAAAGACGCCGTTAGTCGAGTATCTGATACGTTTGCTGTCGAAAAAATACCGGGTGGCTGTGCTCAGTCGCGGGTACAAGCGCCAGACATCCGGCTATGTGTTGGCCGGCGAACACTGTACCAGTCAGGAGATAGGTGATGAAGCCTGCCAGATAAAGCGTAAATATCCATCCGTGATTGTAGCCGTCGATAAAAGCCGTCGCAGAGGGATGAAGCATTTGCTGGCAATGACCGAAAGCGAACGGCCGCAGGTCGTCTTGCTCGATGATGCCTTTCAACATCGATATGTGCAACCGTCGTTATCGATCTTGGTGACGGATTATAACCGATTATTTTACAACGATAAATTGTTTCCGGTGGGCATGCTGCGTGAGCCGGCAGGCGGTGTCCGCCGGGCTGATTGGGTTGTGGTCAGTAAATGTGATCCCGCATTAAAACCGATCGATTGTCGCATCATGGAAGATGATATGCATCTGCAATCCCATCAGCAGGTGTTTTTTTCCGATATCTCTTATTTGCGGATGGAAGGAATATGGCCGGAAGCTTGTTGTGCGCGAACCTTAAGCAGCCTTCGGAAAGACGAGGAGATACTGCTGCTTACAGGTGTTGCCAATCCGGCGCCGCTCATTGAAGAGATGAAGAAATTCTCGCAGAAAGTAAAGGTGATGTCATTCGGCGATCATCATGACTTCAAGAAAAACGATGTCAAAAAGATAAGCGCCTCAGTCGCCAAGATGAATCCGGAAGCGATCATCGTATGTACGGAAAAAGATGCCATGCGTATTCGGAACAACCCGTATTTCCCGTCCGAATGGCATTCGCGTATGTACTATTTGCCGATTGTCGTCTCTTTTTTATTCAACAAAGGCAATTTATTCGACGAGTTGATTTTGAAACACATCACCACGATGGAAAACAGTCGTATTTTAAGACAATAGAACAGTAAAAAATCATGCAACGAACAGAAATCGCGACATTGGGAGAATTTGGTCTCATTCGCCATCTGACCAAAGCAGTCACGCTGAGAAATAAAAGCACGCTGAAAGGCGTGGGCGATGACGCCGCCGTACTGGACTACCGAGACAAGCAAATGCTCGTTACGACCGATTTGTTGCTGGAAGGCGTACATTTTGACCTGACTTATACTCCTTTGAAGCATTTGGGTTATAAAGCGGCCGTGGTCAACTTCTCCGACATTTATGCGATGAACGGGCAACCGAAACAAATCACCGTATCGGTCGGTATCTCCAAACGCTTTGCGGTAGAAGACTTGGAAGAGTTATATGCCGGCATTTTGCTTGCCTGCGAGGTGTATGGCGTTGATCTCGTGGGAGGAGACACCTCTTCGTCGTTGACCGGCTTGACATTAAGTCTTACTTGTGTGGGCGAAGGAGAAGCGGGAAAAATCGTTTATCGCGACGGAGCGAAAGAGACCGATCTGATATGTGTCTCCGGCGATTTAGGAGCGGCTTATATGGGGTTGCAATTACTCGAACGCGAAAAGAATGTGTTTCAGGGCGAAAAAGATTTCCAGCCCGATTTCAGCGGCAAGGAGTATATCCTCGAACGGCAGCTCAAACCCGAAGCCCGTAAAGACGTGATCGCGATGTTGGCCGAAGCGGGCATCGTCCCCACGGCGATGATGGATATTTCCGATGGGCTATCGTCCGAACTGCTTCATATCGCATCGCAAAGCGGTGTGGGATGCCGCATTTACGAAGACCGTATTCCGATCGATTATCAAACGGCCATCATGGCCGAGGAATTCAATATGAACCTTGTTACGGCGGCATTAAATGGCGGCGAAGATTACGAACTGGTCTTCACCGTGCCGTTGTCTTATCATGATCAGGTGCAAGCTTTGAAAGGGATTAAAATCATCGGACATATTACGAAGGCTGCGTTCGGCAATTGTCTTGTCGGGCGCGACGGTGGTGAGGTCGCATTAAAAGCTCAGGGATGGCAGTCGTTTAGCGAAGAGCATTCGTGATTTTTTTTGCATGCTTTAGAACGCCGCCGCATACCCCCTTCAAATTCCCTCCGCATCTCGTCCAAATTGTCTTATAGGACTTTTCAAATTGTCTTATAGGACAATTTAAATTCTCTTATAAGACAATTTTCTCTTTCTGTATTTGCTGAATATCAAGGCATTGAAAAGAGTGTTTTTAGGCATGCTTTTCAAGAATTATTTCTGGCATCAGGTGCCGAAAACACCTTATGTTTTTAGATTTCATAAAAGCAGATAAAATGTTTCTCGTCAGTAAGAAACTTCTTGCTCTGTTGATAACTTCATATACAATACCCTTGTACATTAGGCGCTAATCCTTATCTTTGCGCCATAAAAGACATCAAAAATCAACAGCAATGGCAGAAAATACACCTCTGGAAGAAAATAAAAAAAGCCTGAATTTCATCGAACAAATCATCGAAAAAGACTTGTCCGAAGGCAAGAACGACGGACGGGTTCAAACGCGCTTTCCGCCCGAACCGAACGGTTATCTGCATATCGGACATGCCAAAGCCATTTGTCTCGATTTCGGTATGGCCGAAAAATATCGGGGCGTGTGCAACCTGCGTTTTGACGATACAAACCCAACGAAAGAAGACGTGGAGTACGTCGACTCGATTCAGGAAGATATTCGCTGGTTAGGCTTTCAATGGGAAAACATCTTTTATGCCTCGGATTACTTTCAGCAACTCTTCGACTTTGCCGTCTCACTGATCAAAAAAGGAAAAGCATACGTCGACGAGCAGAGCGCGGAGGCCATTGCCGCACAAAAAGGAACACCGACGCAGGCCGGTACGGATAGCCCTTATCGTAATCGCCCGATAGAAGAGAGTTTAGATCTTTTTCTCCGCATGAATCGCGGAGATTTTGACGAGGGGGCGATGACCTTACGGGCTAAGATTGATATGGCTTCGCCGAATATGCACTTCCGCGATCCCATCATTTATCGTATCATTAAGACGCCGCATCACCGGACAGGAAGAACATGGAATGTCTATCCGATGTATGACTTCGCACACGGACAGAGTGACTATTTTGAAGGAGTAACCCATTCGCTCTGTACGCTCGAATTTGAAGTACACCGACCGTTATACGATCATTTTATCGACTTGCTGATGGACAGCGAGTGCGGGAAAGGTGGCGATTACCGTCCGCGACAGACGGAGTTCAATCGTTTAAACCTGACTTATACTGTGATGAGCAAGCGCAAGCTGCTCCAGTTGGTCAAAGAAAAGTTAGTAGACGGTTGGGACGACCCGCGTATGCCGACCATCTGCGGTTATCGCCGAAGAGGTTTTACTCCCTCCTCCATTCGCCGTTTCATCAACCTGATCGGTTATACGAAATACGACGGCATCATTGATGTCGCATTGCTCGAACATGCTGTGCGCGAAGATCTGAACGCCACGGCACGGCGCGTTGCCGCGGTGCTCCGTCCCGTTAAACTGATTATCACCAACTACCCCGAAGGACAGGTAGAAATGATGACCTCGGTCAACAACCCCGAGAACCCCGAAGACGGGACACATGAGATTGCTTTCTCGCGCGAGTTGTATATCGAACAGGACGATTTTATGGAAGACGCTCCCAAAAAATATTACCGTCTGACGCCGGGACAAGAGGTACGCTTGCGATGTGCATATATTATAAAATGTACGGGATGCAAAAAAAACGCGGACGGCGAGGTGGAAGAAGTTTACGCCGAATACGATCCGAATACGAGAACCGGAATGCCCGACAGTAACCGGAAAGTAAAAGGCACGATACACTGGGTATCTGTGGCCCACGCGTTGCCTGCCGAAGTGCGGCTTTACGACCGTCTGTTTAAGGCGGAAAATCCGGCCGAAGAAAAAGACAAAGATTTTCATGAACTGCTGAATCCGGACTCGTTGCAGGTGCTAACCAATTGCTTCGTAGAGGAAGATTTGGCACAGGCTAAACCTTATGATCATTTTCAGTTCCAGCGCATCGGTTATTTCAATCTCGACCCGGACAGTCGGGACGGCAAACTGATTTTTAACCGTACGGTACCGTTGAAGGATACATGGAGTAAAAAAGTAAACGGCTGATAAAAGACGAGATATTTATTCTTTTTCGAGACGCATGACCTTACTGGAACGATATAAAGAGATGCATGAAAAAGGTACGGAAGCTTATTTCGATGCCGACGAAATCATTCGCCTGCTTGAATATTTCGAGGATGAAAATGATTTTGAAGAATTCACGCAGGTGCTTGAGTTAGGCTTAAAGTTGCATCCTGAAAATATCGGCATCAAAATCAAGGAATGTAAGGTTTATATTTATCAGGAAAAATATGCCGAAGCGTTGGAGCGCATAAAAAGCATAGCCGATGACGATGATCCCGAGCTTTTGCTGCTCAAAGTGCAATGTCTTTACTTCATGGACTTCCAACAGGAAGCAGATGCACTCCTCGAGCAACATCCGGTGGATGAAGAGTTGAGAATTATTTATGAAGACCTCACTCCCATTCTGAGTGAGATCGGTAAAAATGAAGTAGCTTTCAAACTTGTCAGGCGTGCGATGCAACTCTTTCCTGACAGTGTCATCCTTAAAGAGGAGCTTTGCTATCATGAAGAGATGGTGGGTAATTTACAGCGAGCCCTGCAAATATGCAGGGAGTTGATCGATATAGACCCCTACTCTACCGATTATTGGTACATACAGGGACGCTTACTCTCCAATCTCGGACAATATGAAGAAGCAATTCACTCATTCGACTTCGCGCTCACTTGCGACGAGGATGATGTAGAGGTTAGATTATTACGTGCTTATTGCCTCTTTATGAATGAAAATTACGAAAAAGCAATCGAGGCATACATAGAGCTGCTCTCGGACAAAAAAGACATCACCGACCATATCGAACCGATTCTCGCAGAATGCTACCTGAAAGCAGATGACTTCGAACGCGCTTATACCTTATTTAATAAGTTGCTCGGAAAACCGGAAGTATTCTCGCAAGTAGCGCGATACAAAACGCATCATCGTATTTTTTCGCAAACGGATCAAAATAGCGATAAGACGGCTGAGTATTTAAATAAAATGTTTTTCGCTGCCAGAAAAATGCAGGAAAACGAACAATCTTCGGACCCACATTTTCTGCATGCCCGAGATATACACTCGCAAAAACCATTCGTTTTATCTCCCGACGGATTGTCGGCAGAATTTATGAAGAACAAACATCATCTGAATTAGAGACATGAATCGTACATTGAAAGATTATGCCCTGCTGGTGCTCAAAGGAGTCGGCATGGGGGCTGCCGATGTAGTACCGGGCGTTTCTGGAGGGACCATCGCCTTTATCGTCGGCATATACGAAGAACTGATTAATTCGATTAAAAGCGTCAATCTCACTTCGCTGAAGCTGCTCTTCTCGCTGAAATTCGGTCGCTTCTGGAAAGCCGTCAACGGAAACTTTCTGTTGGCTATCCTCTGCGGTATCGGCATCAGTATCTTCTCGTTGGCCAAACTGATTACGTACCTGCTCGTGCACGAACCGATTCTGGTCTGGGCTTTCTTTTTCGGGCTGGTACTCGCATCGACATGGTTCGTTTCACGCGAAGTTGCAAAATGGAATGCTAAAACGTTGGTCGGTTTCGTATTAGGGGCTGTTACTGCATATTTTATCACAGTCACTACGCCGGCCGAAACCCCGGACGCGATGTGGTTCGTCTTCCTATGTGGCGCCATCGCGATTTGTGCCATGATTCTTCCCGGCATATCGGGAAGCTTTATCTTGGTGCTGCTCGGAAAATATTTTTTTATTATGGATGCGGTCAAGTCGCTTCGGGTAAGTGTATTGTTGGTCTTTGCCGGAGGAGCCTCCATCGGAATTTCTTTATTCTCTCGCGCGCTCTCTTTCGCGTTGCATCGCTTCCACGATATCACCATCGCTGTTCTGAGCGGCTTTATGTTAGGTTCACTGAATAAAGTATGGCCGTGGAAAGAAACGATTGAGACGTATATCGACCGTCACGGTGTAGCCAAGCCATTAATCGAAACAAATATTTTGCCCGACCGCCAGCTATGGGAAGCGATTGGACTCGCTATCGCGGGGTTTGCTATTGTTTATCTGCTTGAGCGACTTTCGTTAAAAGGCAAAAAGAAAAAAACAGAAATACCGAAAGCTTGAGATGTGCTTTTCCGAAGCACTTCGATGCACGTGTAAACGGATTGTTTCTTTCTTTTCCGGAATAATTTTATGAGATTCCGGAACAATGTATAGGTAATACGGTAAATTTCTGTATTTTTGTGCGCTGAAAATCATCACCGATTTTTGAAAATGTATTATCTTAACTATAAAAACAGAATTAAAAAATGGACAAAGAGTATTACTATTTGAATGGGGACACCAAAGTAGGTCCTTTTTCGCTGGACGCATTGAAAAGCGCTCCGATTAACCCGGACACCTTAGTTTGGAACAGCTCGTTACCGGATTGGGTGGCTGCACGTACATTGCCGGAGTTACAAGACGTGTTTGCCGCAGCAGGAAACACGTCGGCTTCTTCTTCGAATTATGATCAAAGAGAGCCGAAATACAATACACATGCTGCATCAAGTACCGATTATTCGACAAGCGGCGGCACTTTCGGCGATCCGAATATGCCTAAACCTCCAATGCCGGACAACTATCTGGTATGGGCGATTCTTTCTACCGTTCTTTGCTGTATGCCGTTGGGTATCGTATCGATCATTAACTCTACCAAGGTAAGCTCTGCTTATGCACTCGGCGACTATGTTGGTGCAGACAATGCATCGAAAAATGCAAAAAAATGGGCAATGTGGTCTGCTATTGCTGCGGGAGTAGTTTGGCTGCTTTATGTTATATTCCTTATCATTATTGGCGTAGGAGCCGCCATGAGTAGTGATGTGTAAATTCAATATGCGGGGCTTTCCAGCGTGAAGGCTCCGCATAAATTAGCTTTATCATACATTATTAATTATGTATCCTGTTCCTCGATACAAAATTATCCTCTGGTTTCTTATCTTTCTGGCTTTCCTGATCGCAATCTATATCTATTCACACATCCACCCGAACAGTTCCCCTTTCTTTCCCAAATGTCCCTTCCTGATGTTGACCGGGATGAAATGTCCGGGGTGTGGTTCTCAACGAGCTATTCACGCTTTGCTTCATGCCGACATAAAAACCGCCTTTTCTTATAACGCTCTGCTTGTACTGTCGATACCGTATATTATTCTGCTGCTTGGCGTCCGCATTTATCAACTCTTCAATCCGTATAGTCCACTGATTTTAAATGTACAAAGAAGCCTTTATATCTGGATTTTCTTTGCCATTGCCATGACTTTTTTTATTGCCCGGAATATTTTCAGCTTCTAACTTGCATATTCTTGTTTTTTTTGTAGATTTGCATCCCAGTAAATAAAAATAAAGGATTTATGGCAAAAGTAAAAGGAATGGTAGTGGTCAACACCGAACGGTGTAAAGGCTGCAACTTATGTGTCGTGGCCTGTCCTTGCAATGTGCTGGAGTTGCACCCGAGGGAGGTCAATAACAAAGGCTATCACTATGTGTACATGAAAGAGCCTGACGATTGTACCGGTTGTGCCAGTTGCGGATGGGTTTGTCCCGATGGATGTTTAACCGTCTATAGAAAGAAAATTGATTAACACAATGGAAGAAGTAAGACTTATGAAAGGAAACGAAGCGCTGGCCCATGCAGCGATTCGTTATGGAACAGACGGATATTTTGGTTATCCGATTACGCCTCAGTCGGAAGTCATGGAGACGCTGATGGATGAGAGACCATGGGAAACAACAGGAATGGTGGTACTGCAAGCAGAAAGCGAAATCGCTTCAATCAATATGGTTTATGGAGGAGCTGCAACAGGTAAACGAGTCATGACTTCCTCGTCGAGTCCGGGCATGAGCTTGATGCTCGAAGGGGTTTCCTATATTGCAGGTTCGGATCTTCCCTGTCTGATTGTGAATGTAATGCGTGGTGGTCCGGGATTGGGAACGATCCAGCCGAGCCAAGCCGACTATTTTCAGACGGTGAAAGGGGGAGGCCATGGCGACTATCGATTAATCGCCCTTGCTCCTTGTTCTGTGCAAGAAACGGCCGATTTTGTCGGACTCGGTTTCGATCTTGCGTTCAAATATCAAACTCCGGCTATCATCATCACCGACGGTATGATTGGTCAGCTGATGGAAAAGGTTGTGCTTCCTCCCTTCCGTCCTCGGAAAACGGATGTAGAGATTGCGGAAGAATCCCCGTGGGCAGCTACCGGAAAAGTGGCCGGTCGCAAACCCAATATCATTACTTCTTTGGAGTTGGATCCGGTCATTATGGAAAAAAAGAACTTGCATTTCCAAGAAAAATACAGCCGGATAGAGAAAAACGAAGTGCGTTATGAAGAATACAAATGCGAAGATGCGGAGTATTTGTTGGTCGCATTCGGTTCATCGGCACGAATCTGTCAGAAAGCGATTGAAATAGCACGCGGTCAAGGACTGAAACTCGGCTTAATCCGTCCGATTACCTTGTGGCCGTTCCCGACTCAGATCATTGCCAGCTATGCCGATAAAGTGAAAGGAATGCTTTCGGTAGAGCTGAATGCCGGACAGATGGTCGAAGATGTTCGACTGGCAGTGAACGGACGTGTCAAAGTTGAGCATTTTGGCCGGTTGGGTGGCATCGTTTTCACCCCGGATGAAATTCTGAGAGCGATTGAAGAAAAACTGATGTAATTTGGCAAATGATGAAACGAGGAGACCGATTAGATGAACTGTTCACCCTGCTTTTTATGGTGTTAACGATTGTAGCGGGCATCCTCTATTTTACCGTGAAAGATAGTCACATGCCGTTTATAATTTGCGGAGGCATCGCTATTCTTTTACGCATAGTACAATATCTTATGAGATTTTTTGGTTAAAGAACTTACGGAATATTCAAAATGGAAACAATAGAAATAATTAAACCTGAAAATTTGGTCTATAAAAAGCCCAAATTAATGAATGATAACGCCATGCATTATTGCCCGGGATGCAGTCATGGGGTTATCCATAAACTGATTGCCGAAATATCCGAAGAGATGGGAATGGAAGAGAAAACGATCGGCATCTCACCTGTCGGATGTGCAGTATTTGCATACAACTATATCGATATCGACTGGATTGAAGCGGCTCACGGACGTGCTCCGGCCGTAGCTACGGCTGTAAAGCGGGTGAACCCCGATAAAATGGTTTTCACGTATCAAGGCGACGGCGACTTGGCCGCTATCGGAACGGCAGAAACTATTCATGCTGCTAACCGCGGCGAAAACATCGTGATTATTTTTGTAAATAATGCTATCTATGGTATGACGGGGGGACAGATGGCCCCCACAACCTTGGTTGGCATGCCTACGGCAACTTGTCCTCATGGCCGTGACGTGGAACTGAACGGACATCCTTTGCGAATTGGAAACTTGCTGGCACAGTTGGACGGAACGTGTTTGGTTACGCGCCAGAGTGTTCAAACTCCTGCTGCGGTAAGAAAAGCGAAGAAAATGTTGCGCTTGGCATTTGAAAATTCCATGGCTCGCAAAGGAACATCGGTCGTAGAATTTGTCGCCACTTGTTCGTCCGGATGGAAAAAGACACCGGCCGACTCGAACAAATGGATGGAAGAGCATATGTTCCCCTTCTATCCCTTGGGAGACTTGAAAAATGTATAACGATTAGCAGAAGACAAAATATGCAATACGAGATAATTATAGCCGGTTTTGGCGGACAGGGAGTGTTATCGATGGGAAAAATTCTCGCATATTCGGGACTCATGGAAGATAAGGAAGTAACCTGGATGCCTTCGTATGGCCCCGAACAACGTGGTGGAACAGCCAATGTGACCGTGATCCTGAACGACGAACGCATCAGCTCGCCCGTATTGAACGAATACGATATTGCCGTGATTCTGAACCAACCTTCGATGGATAAATTTCAATCGAAAGTGAAGAAGGGCGGTATTCTTATCTACGATGGATATGGGATTCACAAGCCAATCACACGTACGGATATTGATGTGTATCGTATCGATGCAATGGATACGGCTACGGAACTGAATATGCAAAAGACGTTCAATATGATCGTGTTGGGTGGCCTCCTCAAAGTCGTTCCAATGGTGAAACTGGAAAGTGTGCTTCTCGGTCTGAAAAAGACACTTCCCGAACGACACCATACGTTGATTCCGGCCAATGAAGCCGCCATTAAAAAAGGCATGGAACTGATTCAAAAGGTGTGAATCGAAGGCATTGTGTCTGTTCTATCTTATACCTGTGTCTCAAATCGAGGCACAGGTTATATGGTTTATTGTTATGCCTGCTGTGTGTGACGACCTCGTTCGCACAAGAGCGTTCGCGCGGCAGCGGCCGTAGGGGAGGTTTTTCTCTTACGGCGCGTAATGCAGCACAACTTCCCGACAGTTTACTCGTTCCCGATAGCACCCATATCGGTATCAAACGTATCAACGGTTATCATCTGACCGACAAATTGGGCGACCGTATTCTTGCACCGATGGATACCAATCGTTTGAATACGGCAAACAGCACCTTGATGGAAGGACGAGGAATAGCCGGTGCCTATACCGGAAATATCGGCTCTCCTTATCAGAGTCGTATCTTCAGCGAGCGAAAAGAAGAACGCGATTTTATTTTTGCGGATGCTTTCGACGGAGATATTATTACTCCTACTAACGGATATTTCTATGACGTAAAAGTTCCTTATACGCACATTTTGTACACGCGTGCGGGTGGATCGACTAAACGTGAAGAGCAACTAAAAGGCGTGTTAACAAGCAATTTCGGAAAAAAAATCAATGTCGGTGTAGACTTTAATTATATCTACAGTCGGGGACAGTATACGTCAAATAACAACAAACTACTAACCTATAGATTGTTCGGCAACTATCTTTCCGATCGTTACGAGGCACATGCGCACCTCCGTAATATTAATTTCATCCAAAATGAAAATGGTGGATTGACAGATGACCGGTATATTACATCGCCGGATGATTTTGAAGACGGCCGTCGGGGGGTCGACAGCAAATCGTATCCGACACGGTTTACCAATACGTGGAATCGCGTTCGTGGCAAAAACGTATTTCTTACGCACCGTTATAATTTCGGATTCTATCGTGAGATGACCGAGAACGAAGCCAAACGAAAACAGGAAAAAGAGGCTCAACGTGAAGCCTTGAAGAAGCAGCAGGCGGAAGAAAATCCTTCAACCGGTCGTAAGGAGCCGGAGGAAGAGGAAGTAGAAGATGCTCATGCCAACGAAGTCTTTGTGCCTGTGGCCAGCATTATTCACACCATCGAATATGAAGATTTTCGGAGACGATTTATTTCCAAGGACATGGGAATCGATACGTGCTACGTGAACCGCTACGATACGGTTGGACGTGTGCCGAATGATGTTTCGTCGGCTTGGAATTTAAAAAACACGGTCGCTCTTTCGTTACGTGAGGGATTTCAGGATTGGGCGAAGTTTGGTCTGACAGCTTTCGTCAGCTTTGAGAAAAGAAATTTCAAAATGCCCGGAGATTCTGCTAAGGGAGCTATCCGCAACATGCAAAAGTACGATGAATACGCCACTTTTTTAGGAGCCGAACTTGCTAAACGACGCGGAAGCCTGCTCACCTATCAAGGACGAGGTGAGTTCTGCGTGTTAGGGGATGATATCGGAGAGTTACGCTTGACAGGACTTGTCAAAACACGTTTTCATCTATTTAAAAGAGAGGCTTCTATTCAGGCAGACGGATATATCAAAAATCTGCGTCCTGCGTTTTTCCAACGTCGTTATAGCAGTCGTTATTTCTTTTGGGACAACGATTGGAAGAATATACAACGTGTTTATGTAGGGGGAACCGTGTCTTGGGAACAAACGCGTACACGTTTTTCGGCCGGGGTTGAAAGCATTCAGAATCATATCTTTTTTAACAAAAAAGGTCTTCCTGAGCAATTCGGGAACAATCTGCAAGTTGTTACGGCTCGTCTCCGACAAGACTTTCGATTCAAGGCTTTCGGATGGGATAACGAATTGGTTTATCAGACCAGTAGTAACAAGCAGGTCTTGGATTTACCTCAGCTGTCGCTCTATTCGAATATGTATGTAACGGTTCGACTTGCGAAGGTCTTGATGGTACAGATAGGGGCTGATGTACATTATTTTACTGAATATTACGCTCCATATTATGAGCCGGCTACGCAACAGTTCATCAATCAGGACCACATTAAAATCGGTAATTATCCGTTAGTGAATGCTTATGTTAATTTTCATCTCAAACAGGCAAGATTCTTTGTAACGGGATACAATATAAGCAAGTTATTTGCGTCTCCGAATTATTTTTCAATGCCTCATTATCCGATCAACCCCATGGTGGTCAAATTGGGAGTGGCTGTAAAGTTTAATAATTGACGTATGTTTTCACGCAAATTACTCATTATCTATATCATCCTGTTGCTTCTTGTACTGGCGATTATAGGGAGTTTGATATTCCGCATGCAGTCCGGTGTTCAACCACGCGATTATTATGAAATCAAGCAGGACGGCGTGCTACGTATCGTTACGGAATACAACCAATCCGGCTATTTCATGTCGGGCGATACGTTGCAGGGATTTCAATATGAATTGTGCAGGAAGTTGGCCGAATATTCGGGATTGGAAGTCGAGATACATCTTGAAATGAGCCTTGATAAGAGCTTTGAGGGGTTGAAAAACAACCGGTATGATATCATTGCCCGCAATATCCCGACTACGACCGAACTAAAAGAACATTATTTGTTTGTCGAACCGATCGTGTTGAATAAACAGGTATTGGTGCAACGTAAAGCATCGAACCATGATGACGTGAAACTGCTTCGAAACCAGCTGGATTTGGCTAAAAAGACGTTGTATGTTCCTCAAAACTCACCAGCCATTCTGCGCTTGCAAAATCTGCAGTACGAAATAGCCGATACGATTTATATCGTAGAAGAATCGCTTTACTCTTCCGAGCAATTGATCATTATGGTGGCTAAAGGAGATATCGATTATGCGGTGTGTGATCACCAGATTGCTCGTCTGTCGAAGAAACAATATCCCGAAATCGACATCGATACCGACATCAGTTTTACCCAGTTGCAATCATGGGCTGTCCGCAAGTATTCACCGGATTTGTTGGACAGTCTGAACCATTGGTTTGCACAGATGCGAAAAGATGGTACATTCGATAAGATTTATCGGAAGTATTATCATGTCGTACCTTCGACGACAACGAAGGAGCGCATTCCGATTTCAACGACAGAAACCAGTAAATCAAAAGAATCCATCGGAACACCTGTAGAAGAAATGCGTCATGAAACGGTCAAGCCGGTATCGGAAGAAGAAAGCGGGACATCTTCTCCCCTTCCGGAAGTGTCTCCAACAGAAGAAAAACAACCGAACAAACATTTATTTGTAACAAACATAATTATCGATTAACAGAACAACATGAGATTTGACGAACTGAACCTTGGCGATGCTGTATTGGATGGACTGGAAGCTATGAACTTCCAAGAAATGACTCCTATACAGGAACTTTCCATTCCCCCGATACTGGAAGGCAAAGACATTATCGGATGTGCTCAGACGGGTACCGGAAAGACAGCAGCTTATGTGTTGCCCATCATCAGTAAGCTGAACGATGGTAACTATCCGCAGGATGTGATCAATGCGGTCATTATGGTACCTACCCGCGAGCTGGTACAGCAGATCGACCAACAAATCGATGGTTTTACTTACTTTGTTCCGGTGTCGGCTGTAGCTGTTTATGGGGGAACCGACGGTATTGTCTATGCTCAACAGGAGCGCGGGCTACAGATGGGAAGCGATATTGTGATTGCAACCCCCGGACGGCTTATCAGCCATTTGAATATGGGGAGTGTCGACTTGTCCCAGACGTCATTCTTTGTTCTCGACGAAGCGGACCGCATGCTCGATATGGGATTTTACGACGATATTATGCAGATTTATAAGAAACTTCCGCATGATTGTCAAATCATTATGTTTTCAGCTACGATGCCTCCTAAGATCCGCACCTTAGCTCAAAACATCCTCAAAGAACCGGAAGAAATTAAAATTGCCATTTCCAAGCCACCCGCCTCCATCATGCAGACGGCATATATCTGCTACGAAGCACATAAAATGCCGATCATTAAGCAATTGTTCTCAAAAAAACAGCCTGAACGCGTCATTATTTTCTCCTCGTCAAAGATGAAAGTGAAGGAGTTGACCACTGCGCTTAAACGACTTCAATTCAACGTTGCGGCGATGCATTCGGATTTGGAACAAAGCGAGCGCGAGCAGGTGATGAAAGAATTCAGGAACGGGCGTATCGGTGTGCTCGTTGCGACAGATGTTGTTGCGCGAGGTATCGATATCAACGACATTACGCTTGTCATCAATTACGATATTCCCAATGACCCTGAAGATTACGTACATCGCATCGGACGTACGGCTCGCGGAACAGACGGCAAAGGCTTGGCGATCACGTTTGTTTCGCAGCAGGAGCAAGCGAAATTCAAAGAAATCGAAACGTTTTTGGAGAAAGAAATTTACAAGATACCGCTTGATGCGGATTTGGGCGAAGCTCCGGCATACGAGCCGGAAAAATACAGCCGATCACGTTCCCGCTCGCGTGGTCGAAGCGGACAATCACCACAAGGCAATCGTCATCGGAAAAGCGGAGGACAACAGCAAGGCAATCTCTCTTCACGTCCGAAAGGGAATCGACGACGGAACAAACCTTCACAAAACCGACCGAACGGATAATTCCATGATTTGCTTTCCAAATGCCAAGATAAACTTAGGACTGTTCGTTGTCGGGAAAAGACCGGACGGATATCATGATCTCGAAACGATTTTTTATCCGATTCCGCTATGCGATGCCTTGGAAGTTGTACCGGCCGAAAAAGACTTTTTCCAATGTTCCGGAATGACGTTGGATTCGAACCCGGAAAATAACTTAGTCCTCAAAGCCCTCCGAGCATTGCGGCAACAATATACGATTCCACCGTTAGCCGTTTATCTGAAAAAAGCGATTCCTTTCGGTGCGGGACTTGGCGGAGGATCGGCTGATGCGGCTTTCATGCTGAAGCTGGTTCGCGAATATTACGAACTGTCTGTCTCCGACGATGAATTGGAAGAAATAGCGTCCGGAATTGGAGCCGATTGTGCGTTTTTTATCCGCAATCGTCCGGTGAAAGCGTCGGGAATAGGAAATGTTTTCGAACCCATCGATTTATCTCTCGGCTCATACACGTTATATATCGTCAAGCCGGATGTATTCGTATCGACCAAAGACGCATATTCGATGGTGAAACCGTCACAACGGCCGCATTCATTGGACGAGATTATCAGACTTCCGGTATCGGAGTGGAAAAATGTGTTAAAGAATGATTTTGAGACGAGTGTCTTTTCACGTTTCCCGATTATCGGAGAAATTAAAAATGAACTCTATACTCAGGGGGCTGTTTATGCGTCTATGTCAGGGTCGGGATCGGCTGTTTTCGGATTGTTTGAACATGATATTTCTCTTTCCTTTCCCGGTTGTTTCGTATGGAAAGGAAAAACCCAATGAATACTTACCGACTCACCGACTGGTTGCCGACGACTAAAAAAGAAATGGAGATACGCGGCTGGGAATATCTGGACGTGATCCTTTTCAGCGGCGATGCATATGTTGATCATCCTTCTTTTGGAGCTGCCGTAATCGGGCGTATACTCGAAGCCGAAGGGCTGCGTGTGGGTATTGTTCCGCAACCTGATTGGCGAGGAGACTATCGAGATTTCAAGAAATTAGGCATCCCCCGGTTGTTCTTCGGAGTCTCTCCGGGGGCGATGGATTCGATGGTCAATCATTATACGGCAAACAAACGTTTGCGTAGCGATGATGCTTACTCTCCGAACCATCAGCCGGGATTACGTCCTGATTATCCGAGCATTGTTTATGTGAAAATTCTAAAAGAATTATTTCCCGAAGTACCTGTTGTCCTCGGTGGAATCGAAGCCTCACTGCGCCGACTGGCACATTATGACTATTGGCAAGACCGACTGAAACCAGGTATTTTGGCAGATAGTCCGGCCGATCTGCTTATCTACGGAATGGGAGAAAAACCTATCTGCGAACTGGTACGACGCCTTAAGCAAGGTGTTCCGTTTCAGACGATCAGAGACATTCCACAGACTGCGTATATCACCTCGCATCATGAACCTATAGGAGCGGAGGATATCCGCCTGTTTTCATTCGAAGAATGTTTGAAGGATAAACGTAAGCAGGCACAGAATTTTCGCATCATTGAAGAAGAATCGAATAAGCACGAAGCATCGCGGATGATTCAGCAGACAAGCAAACGATCAATCGTTGTCAATCCTCCTTATCCTCCGATGACAACTGCCGAAATCGACGCCTCGTTCGATCTGCCTTACACCCGTCTGCCGCATCCTAAATATAAAGATAAGGTCATTCCCGCTTACGAGATGATTAAATTTTCCGTCAATATTCATCGCGGATGTTTCGGTGGATGCGCGTTCTGTACCATTTCTGCGCATCAGGGCAAATTTATTGCTTCGCGCAGCAAAGAATCTGTCTTGCGAGAGGTGAAGGCCGTCACAGAGATGCCCGGTTTCAAGGGATATATCAGTGATTTAGGTGGACCTTCCGCCAATATGTATCGGATGAAGGGGAAGGACGAACGTATCTGCCGGAAATGTAAAAAGCCATCTTGTATTCATCCCGTCGTATGCAAAAATCTGAATGCCGATCATGCTCCTCTCCTTGAGTTATACAGGGAGGCTGATAAGATTCCCGGTATCAAGAAAACGTTTATCGGTAGTGGCGTACGATACGATTTGCTACTGCATCCGTATAATAACGAAGCCTTGCGTACAGCAGCGCGAGAGTATACCGAAGAACTGATCAAGCATCACGTTTCGGGACGTCTGAAAGTGGCGCCGGAACATACGGAAGAAGATGTATTGAAGGTGATGCGAAAACCTTCATTCGCGCAGTTCGAAACATTCCGTAAAATATTTGATCGTATCAACAAAGAGAATGGCTTAAAACAACAATTGATTCCGTACTTTATTTCAAGTCATCCCGGATGTTCGGCAGTTCACATGGCGGAGTTGGCCGTTAAAACGAAGCAGCAAAACTTTCATCTCGAACAGGTTCAGGATTTCACTCCTACCCCCATGACAGTCGCAACGGAGGTTTTTTACACCGGATTTCATCCTTATACACTCGAAAAGCTTGAATGCGCCCGAACGAAAGAAGAAAAGCTCGCTCAGCGTCAGTTCTTTTTCTGGTATCAGCCCGAATTTCGTTCCCGAATCATGCGCTACCTGCGCAGTATAAAACGAAACGACTTGATACAGAAGCTTTCGAAGGGCTGAATGGGATAGAAAACCCTTAACTTATTCTCGTTCCGCTGTTTTTACCCAGTTCTGTGGCTTTCGTAATAATCACCTCTTTTACTCCGGCATCAACGGCTTTGAAGGCATTCTCCAGTTTAGGAATCATTCCTCCTTGAATGATTCCATTTTCTTTGTATGTGTTGAATAAGGTTTGATCTATCAATGGAATCACACTCTTTTCGTCGTTCTGGTCGCGCAATACGCCGTTTTTCTCGAAACAATAAATCAGGGTCACATCGAACCGGTTGGCCAGAGCTTTAGCCAGTTCGGAGGCCACTGTGTCGGCATTTGTATTGAGCAGTTGCCCGTTCATGTCGTGGGTAATTGGCGCAACGACGGGTACAATCTTCTGCATAAGCAACATGTGTAGCATATCGAGGCGGATCTTTTTTACGTCACCAACAAAGCCGTAATCCATCCGCTCGACCGGCCGTTTGATTGAACGTATCATGTCTATATCTGCCCCCGTGAGCCCGATAGCATCAATGCCTAAAGCCTGTAAGCGTGCCACCACGGTTTTATTGATCCATCCGGCGTACACCATGGTCACGATTTTGAGCATCTCGGCATCCGTAATACGTCTCCCTTCGACCATTTGGCTCTCTATCCCTAATTGTCCCGCTACTTCCGTCGCCATTCGTCCACCGCCGTGAACGAGTAATTTCAAACTATCAATTTTCGAAAAATCAGCAAGTAATCGGTTCAGCGAGGCTTCCTCTTCAACGACCTTCCCTCCTACCTTGACTAATATTAATTTCTCCATCCGATTTTTTTTCGCCAAAAATACAAAAAAATGAAAAGAATGATGTACTTTTGCGCCTGCAACTTTAATCGTGCGGCAGTAGCTCAGTTGGTAGAGCATCAGCTTCCCAAGCTGAGGGTCGCGAGTTCGAGTCTCGTTTGCCGCTCCAAGTCCAAACAATTAAACATCAAAGGTTTTACGAGTAATTGTAGAACCTTTGCTCGTTTTCTGGCGATACCAAAGACCAATCGAGCACAGCATTGCGATCGCAGGTATCTACAGAAAAGTTTCAGATAACCAAGTGCGCGCCTTGCGATTTATCCTCTCAGGCTCACACGAGGATATCCTTTGCATTGAGCAGACTGGTCAGGTGAGAGGCTTCCAATGGATTGGCTTCGGGAGACTTTTGGAGCATATAGTAGCAGCTACATTGCACGCAGACGAAAAGACGCCCCACATCCATGCCACAGTCGTGCCGATTGTCCAAGGCTAGAGTGGAAATTTATAACAACAAACGTCCTCATTCGGCTTTGAGTTTATTTACCCCCGACAGGTACATTCCTCAAAAGTGGCGTAAATCATGAAAGAAAAAAGAAACGATAAGAACGAAAACTACTGTCAACCTTTTTCAGGACAGGACACGCACGGTATGCACCTTGCGTTTGCTCGATATCCGACCCGATAGCGTGCAATGGAGGAGATTTTTTCCCGACCAATACTTTGTATTACTGTCATGTTTTGAATTTAATATCCTCTGAATTCATGTAGCTTGCTGGACAAGCACTCATTCAATCGGATGAATTCATGTAAATAATTTTCACATATAACCTCTTGGCGACCGTCCTTATATTTGGTTGCAAGCCGTTGTTCACCATCAACATCTGTTATTTGAAAAGAGTGGACTATCCGATTTCTCATTGCTGTGATATTCTTAAAAAGTTCAGAAATTTCCGGCCCAGCTTTAGCTGTAATAGTATTTTCTATCGGAGAGTTCAATTGGCCAGACATTCTATCGATTAAATCCCACCAATTGTACTTCTGAGAAGAATCTTCTCTGAGTATATTCTCTATAATGAAGGCATTGTTGGAGTTGAAAACACAAATTGCGCTACCCAACAACTCTCGATACTCCTTGGAAGGAAGAGCTTGTTTTGTATATTTTTCATACATAATTAATTTACAATTCGTTAAATTTACTTATGGTGTTCGCCTTGATGTCGTCTGCAATGTCGATGTAGGACTTCATCGCTTTCCACCTGCGGAGGGATACCGAGAGCGAGGGCACTAAAAATAAAGGTGCGACGACCTGCGTGCGTCCTGAGCAGGGCATACTTGGGCGTTACCTCGTCTATGCGTTCGTTGCCTCGGTAGTAGGTCTGACGCACAGGCTCGTCTATGCCAGCCAGCTCCGCCAACTCTTTGAGGTAGTCATTCATCTTTTGATTGGCTATCGAATATCAATACAAACAGATATAAAACAAAACATTGAGTGTCTTTGATATTTTCTGAAGGTTCAAGAGAAAGAACCTCCCTTTCTCCTATCCTACCTCTTTTCCGATACTGAAAACGAGTACGGGAAGTCCGAAGGGTTTGTTCCTCGGTTATGATTCGGGTGATCGGACATGCGGAAGTCGAGCGTACCGCCCGACAGCAAATCCGCATGCTTCACATAGTTTTTGGTGTACGGTTGTCCGTTCAGATGTAACGATTCCACGTAAACATTATGGGCGTTATTCTCCAGTGCGTTGATAACCATCTGCTTGCCGTCTTCGAATGTCAGTGTCGCCTTTTTGAACAGCGGAGCCCCCAACACATATTCGTCTGTTCCCGGACATACGGGATAGAATCCTAATGCCGAAAAGACGTACCATGCCGATGTTTGCCCGTTATCTTCGTCACCGCAATATCCGTCGGGAGTCGGCAAATAAAGCTGATCCATCACACGGCGCAACCAGTATTGGGCTTTCCAGGGCTCACCGGCGTAGTTGTAGAGATAAATCATGTGTTGAATAGGCTGATTACCATGTGCGTAATTCCCCATATTCATGATTTGCATTTCGCGTATTTCATGAATCACTGCGCCATAGTAGCTCTCGTCGAACAACGGCGGAACGGTAAATACAGAGTCGAGCATCGTCACGAACGCCTGGCGGCCACCCATCAGATCGATTAATCCCTGCGGATCGTGAAATACCGACCACGTATAATGCCAACTGTTTCCTTCCGTAAAAGCATCGCCCCATTTCAAGGGCGAAAATGGCGACATAAACGTACCGTTTTCATTGCGTCCACGCATCAGGTTCGTTTCCTTGTCGAACACATTCCGATAATTCATCGCTCGCCGGGCATACTGTGCGATCTCTTTCTTCGGACGTTTCAATGCTTTTGCCAATGTGTAGATACACCAGTCGTTATACGCATATTCGAGTGTACGAGCCGTATTCTCCCTGATCTTTACGTCGTACGGCACATAGCCCAGCCGATTGTAATATTCGTGTCCGAGGCGCCCTGTCGAAGACACTTTCGGATGTACATGTTCCGTTCCGTGGATTAATCCCTGATACAGCGTCTCCACATCCTCGACTTTTATTCCTTTCATATAGGCATCTACGAGTACCGATGCCGAATTGTTTCCAATCATACAGTCACGATGTCCCGGACTTGCCCATTCGGGGAAAAAACCGCTCTCCTTGTAAGTATTAATCAGTCCTTCCTGCATTTCCTTGTTTTGCTCGGGAAACATCAGGTTCAGGAACGGGAACAGGCAGCGGAAAGTATCCCAAAAACCCGTGTCGGTGTACATAAATCCGGGCAGTACTTTTCCGTTATACGGACTGTAGTGCACGATTTTTCCGTCGGCATCCACTTCGTAAAACTTTCGCGGGAAAAGCAATGAGCGATATAAACATGAATAGAACGTACGATACTGGTCGAGGCTTCCTCCTTCTACACGGATACGTCCAAGTACCTTGTTCCATTCGGCTTTCCCTTGTGCGGCTATCGCATCGAAACGATCGTTACCCAGTTCTTTGAGGTTTTGTTCAGCCTGTTCCGGACTGATAAAAGACGAAGCGACCCGTGCATGGACGATTTCTCCTTTTTTCGTCCGGAAGCCAATCACGGCGCCTGTATGTCCGGCCGTTTGCTCTAATTTGTCCGCATGCAACGTTTGATCGGCAAACGTAGCACGGTATGTAAACGGTTTATCGAAGACGATTACAAAATAATTTCTGAAATTCTCCGGTACGCCTCCGCTGTTCTTCGTCGTATAACCGACGATCTTGTTCTCTTCCGGAATCACCCGCACGGACGATCCTTTATCGAAAGCATCGACCACGATATAAGCATGTTCGTTCTCCGGAAACGTAAACCGGAACATGGCAGCCCGTTCGGTCGGCGTAATTTCCGTCACCACGTCATGTTCGGCCAGATACACTTTATAGTAGTATGGCTTTGCAACTTCCGCTTTATGCGAAAACCAACTGGCACGTTTGTTTTCATCAAATTCGGGCGCACCTACTACAGGCATGATCGAAAATTGTCCGTAATCGTTGATCCACGGACTGGGCTGATGCGTCTGTTTGAATCCCCGTATCTTATGAGCCGTATAGATATACGCCCATCCGTCCCCCATCTTCCCGGTCTGCGGAGTCCAGAAGTTCATCCCCCACGGACGAGCGATGGCCGGATACGTATTACCTGTAGATAGTTCGTGCACCGATTGCGAACCCATTAACGGATTTACATATTCTACGGGGTCGAACGGTTCTGCACCTACTTGAGCAATACAACCAAGCAGCATCCAACTTGCCGCGATTTTACGGATATTTTGTTTTATCTTTTTCGTCATGATATTATTTCTCTGTTATTTGTGTATTTATCTGTTCCAAATGTCCCATGCCGCGAACGCTTGCAAAAGAAGCATCTCAAGACCGTTCTTGACAACGGCTCCACGCTCTTTTCCCGTACGCATAAAGAGCGTTTCATCAGGATTATAGAGCAAGTCATAAAGGAGATGATCGGGACCCACGCACTCATACGGAATATTGGGACATTCGTCGACCTTGGGATACATTCCCAACGGGGTGGTATTGACGATTACCGTATATTGTTCCATGATGGCGGGCGTAAGCTCATCGTAAGTGAAGCCGGCATTCTGTTTGGTTCGTGAGACATACGTCGCTCCTACCCCCAACTGCTTGAGCCCATGAAAGACTGCTTTCGATGCTCCGCCTGTTCCGAGGATAAGCGCTTTCGTATGTGACGCATACAGCAATGGTTCGATCGATTGTTTGAAGCCCGTAATATCGGAATTGTGTCCGATTAGTTTGAGCTTCCCAAAATGCCCGCGTTTGAATTTGATGACATTGACTGCGCCGATGTTACGGGCATTTTCCGTAAGGTCATCAAGCAGCGGAATAACCGCCGTTTTATAAGGTAACGTCACATTCAATCCGCACAAATTGGGATGATCATGCAAGACGTCTTTCAGTTCTTTGATGTTTTTAATCTCAAAATTAACGTATTCCGCATCGATTTTTTCCGATTGAAACTTTTGATTAAAGAAGTTCCGGGAAAAAGAATGTCCCAGCGGATATCCGATTAAACCATATTTTTTCATTTGTCGATTGTCGTTGAATTTCCGTGTTTCGTAGCACAGTAAAGCGAACAAACGCCTCCGGTAAATCTCTTTACCTGCACATGCGTAAATCCCTGTTTCTCGAGTAATCGTGCCATCTCACCCCCTTGCGGCATCTTTCGTATCGAGGCTGGCAAATAGCGGTAGGCTGATTTCTCGAGACTGAACCAACTTCCCAACAGAGGAATAAATGTTTTCGAATAGAGCGTGTAAAGCTGCTTCATCGGGAAATGCGCGGGCGTAGATAACTCCAGTATCCTTAGTTGTCCGTCAGGGCGGAGCACCCGCGCCATCTCCGACAAGCCGCGTTCGAGGTCGGCAAAGTTACGTACCCCGAAAGCGACGGTTAGGGCATCGAACGAATGGTCGGGGTAAGTCAACGCCATGCAGTCTTGCTGCTCGAAAGAAATGCGAGAGGCATAGCCTGCTTCGGCTGCTTTCCGTCGTCCGACGGCCATCATTTCTTCCGAAAGGTCGGCCGCAACGATTTGCTGCGGCTTCAACCGGCGACACATCAGCAGAGCCAGATCGCCCGTGCCTGATGCAACGTCCAAAATGCGTTGCGGCGAAAAAGGACGAAGCGACTCAACCGTCTTCCTGCGCCAGGCACGGTCGATGCCGAACGAGAGCATGTGATTGAGCATGTCATATCGTCCGGCAATGGTGTCGAACATCCGCCTAACTTGTGTCCCTTTGTCTTCGTCGCCCGCGTATGGCAACACTCGTTCCACCTCGACAGACATACGTGTCTATTTCTTTTTCAGATACTCCGTCACATTCTTTTCAATCCGTGCGAGGATATTTTCTGTACCGGCTTTCACGAACGTTTCGCCGGTGATATGCTCGTACAGCTCAATGTAACGGTTCGAAATACTTTCGACGATAGCCGGCGTCATTTCGGGCACTTGCTGTCCTTCTTTACCCTGAAATCCGTTTTCCATCAGCCACTCGCGTACGAATTCTTTCGATAATTGGCGTTGCGGTTCACCTTTGGCAAAACGCTCTTCATACCCTTCGGAGTAAAAATAACGCGACGAATCGGGCGTATGAATTTCATCAATCAAATAGATATCGCCTTCGTAAGTTCCGAATTCGTATTTCGTATCGACAAGAATCAAACCGCGTTCGGCGGCCATTTGCGTACCGCGTTCGAAGAGCGCGAGCGTATATTTCTCGAGCGTAGCGTAATCGGAGCGTGACATCAGTCCTTTCTTAATAATATCTTCCTTCGAAATGTCTTCGTCATGCATCCCCATTTCAGCCTTCGTGGTCGGGGTGATGATCGGTTCGGGGAACTTTTGGTTCTCCTTCATTCCGTCCGGGATTTTCACGCCGCAAATCTCGCGCACTCCGTCCTTATAGGCACGCCACGCGCTGCCACAGAGATAACCGCGCACAATCATTTCGACCGGAAAGCCCTTGCATTGTAAGCCGACGGTAACCATCGGATCGGGCGTAGCCAGTTTCCAGTTCGGGCAGATATCTTTCGTAGCATCCAGAAATTTGGCAGCAATCTGGTTCAACATCTGACCTTTGTAAGGAATCCCTTCGGGCAGTACGACATCAAACGCCGAGATGCGATCGGTTACGACCATGACGAGCTTTTCGTCGTGAATGTTATATACATCGCGAACTTTGCCGTGATACACACTTTTTTGTCCGGAAAATTGAAATTCTGTTTTAACTAATGCTTTCATATAATCTGTATATAAAGAAGTTATTTGTTTCGTTGGGTTGTTGTTTCCTGTGCGTCGGATTGTTTGTCGTTTTTCTCGTACGCTTCGACAATGCGCTGCACAAGTTTATGGCGCACAATATCTTTTTTCTCGAACTCCACCTTCCCGATACCCTGTACTTTACGGAGCACCTGCATGGCATGTACAAGACCCGAAGCGGCTTGTGGAGGAAGGTCAATCTGGGTTACATCGCCCGTAACGATCATCTTGGCATTGAGTCCGAGACGGGTAAGAAACATTTTGATCTGATGTCTTGTCGTATTTTGCGCCTCGTCGAGGATGATGACGGCATCGTTCAGCGTACGTCCACGCATAAAGGCCAGCGGGGCTATCTGAATGACGTTGTGTTCCATGTACTCTCGGAGTTTGGCCGGAGGAATCATTTCCTGCAACGCGTCGTAGAGCGGCTGGAGGTACGGGTCGAGCTTATCTTTCATTTCGCCGGGCAGAAAGCCCAACTTCTCACCGGCTTCGACTGCCGGACGGCTGAGGATGATCTTTCTCACCTGTTTGCTCTTCAGCGCTTTCACGGCCAAAGCTATGGCGACGAATGTTTTACCGGATCCGGCCGGCCCGATGGCAAACGTCAAATCATTTTCTTCGAAACTTTTGGCCAGCAATTGCTGATTGGCCGAACGGGCGACAATCGCTTTGCCATTTACACCGTGAATGATCTGATGCTCCTGCCTGACCGGAGCCACATCTTTTCCTTTGACAATATCGGTCAAGACTTCTTCCGAAAGCGTGTTGTATTCTTCGCAATACTTTTCGATTTCTTTGATTTTGCGGAGAAAGGCGTCCAACTCCTCTTCGTCGCCAATGATTTTCATGATGTTTCCTCGGGCTACGATACGCAGTTTGGGATACAACGTCTTAAGCAATTGCATATTGACGTTGTTCACGCCATAAAATGCAACCGGATCCACACTTTCCAAAATATACGTTCGTTCAATCATACCCAAGCCCGTTGTCCCTGTTTGTCTTTCTTTTCATGCCGGATTTTGAAACCGCAAAAATACGAATAAATGTAGATTGTACGACATGTTCCGGACAAAATATCGTTGCGCCCGGACTGTATACCGGATACGGTATCTCTTCAGAAGATTTTTGCATACTTATGTATGTGAAATATTTGAATCAATAAAACGTCGTTCTTCCTCATTCAGGTTATACATCTCGTAGACGAGGCGATCGATTTTGGCATCGAGTTCCTCGTTCTCCGATTTATGCACGTCGGATGTACGTTTATTAACGAGCGATATGACTTCCGATTCGACTTTGATATTGGGAACCGGTATTTTCAAGGCTTCAAGGGTGAGAATGCTGATTTGCATGTCGCCGTTAGGGAGATGCGGCGCATCTTGCAGCATATATCTTCCCAGCTTGGAATTGAGTACTCCAAGCAAATATTTGAGATGCTGTCCTGTCGCGAAACAAGTCGTGTCTAATGTAGCGCATCCCCGATAGTCGAGGCAAAAAGCGGAAGCAGCCGTTTCCCGTTTCCAAACGATCTTCTGCTGCGTAAAGTCGTCCCACTCATTGCTGGTTGCGTAATTCTGCAAGGCATACCACTCGAACGAGACACCGACTTCTGCCGTATCGCGTGCGGAAAGTTTACTCCGGTACGAGGCCAGATGTTCGTAAATAACGGGATATTGCTGTCGGAATCGTTGTTCGGCGCGTTCGGAGGCCGTAGTGATGGTCCGGTCATAAAGCAGGGGGAAATGCCAGGGCACATAGATGAGCCACTGATCGGACTTTTCGGGGATGTAACGACGGATATCTTCTCCTTTCAGCAAGGGTTTGAGGATATCGACATTTTTGTAATCGGCCAGAATAAATTCGTCTTTCGTAGCTCCGTCGATGATAAAAGCTTCGTCGAGGCCTGTTCGGATACCCGAATATAATTGGATGTCCCATGCTTCGAGAGGCGTTCCGGTCTGTTCTATTTTTCCGCGGATATGTTTTTCCGTCTCGGTGAGGATGACGAAACTCGTCGCGGACGAAGAAGAGAGTTCTGTCTCATCTGCATTCGTTTCGGCCGAAGAGACATACGTTCCATGGTCGGTCAGATAACGTTCCCAGTCGGAGGTTTGCGGATCAAAATCGCTCTTGATGCAGCAATTCAATGTCCGATACCGGTTGGGGGCTTTCTGGAGGAGGACAATGCCATGGTCGGCCAACGTTTTATCGAACTTACAACTGTCGCTAAATTCGATTGTGCGCAACGGGTTCGTCTCTTCCATGAGATATTGACGCATCTTACTGGCTTGAACCGATTTCATCCATCCGCTCGAAGCGATGTAAGAGAGGTAATATTCGGGTTTGAGCAGTTTATTACCGAGTTCATAAAAGAGGCTGGAGACTTCGCCCGTGCGTTTATACGCTCGGTAGTTGAGCTGTTTGTAGATATCGATCGGTTCGCTGCCAATCTGCACGAGCGTATCCGGCGGATTCCCGATGACCAGATGAAAGCCGATAAAATCGGCCGATTCATCGAGCAGTTGGGGGAAGTCGCAACGCCATTCGACGGCGTGTTTATAAATCGGATTATTCTTCGAGTCTTCGATTTTTTGCTTGTATTTATCGACCATTGCCTGCGCGTCGAGCAGGCGGGCTTTTACGGCTTTGACTTCTTCTTCGTTCATTTCGAAGAGACTCGGCGCTTTGAGCGTGGCCAATTCGCGTTGCCAACGAAGCAGTTCTTCGTTGTTTTTGTCATCCCACGTGATTTCCATCTGCAACTTCCGCTTAATGCCTCCCAACAGTCCCGCGATCGTATTTTTTTCTTCCCGGGTGGTTGCTTTTTTATAATCGTCGGCCAGCGTTTTATAGTCGCTTACCGAACAGCCGATGCGCTGGAAGACGGGTTTGAGGTCGTCGTGTATGGAGATCCGGCTGACAAGGGCATCCCCGCACCGCAGATTCGGCTCAATCAGCGGCAGAGAAAGAGGCTCGGAGTCATCGCCACATACATGTTTGAGCACTTCGATCCAAAGGCGGATGCGCGCTATGGTCACGGCAATCGGGTCGATATCGACCCCGAAAAGACAATGTTCGATCAGGGTTTGTTTTTCTTTCGTCAACGCGTCCTGTATGCGTTGGCTTTCGGGAGTGTCCGCAACGAGTTCGATGGTTTCGGAGCGTCGCTTATCGCGTACGACGAGTTTGCCGTCGTGTACCAGCACCCGGTACATAGAAAGCGGGTTGCCGTCTTTGTCGGAGAGGATGCCGAGCTGCGATTTGACGGCGATCATTTCGTTGAGCGACTGTATCAGGAAGAAACCGGAGCCCATTGCCGGGTCGCAGATGCGGATGGTGTTGAACGTTTCGTTGGCTTCGTCGGGATGGTCGGCGATACGGTAGGAAAGTTCGGTCAAATCGGTGTATCGACTACCGATGGATTCGTTGAACATCCGCAAAACGGTGCGCCGTATTCCGTCGTGACACATGTATGCTCGGACACAGGGCGAAACGGTTTTGTTGCGGTCTAACTTCGCGATGACGAATTCCAAAACCTCCAACGCTTGTGCCCAAGTCAGTTCGCCTTCGCGGCACAGTTGCTGCATGGCCGAAGCGACTTCTTCGAGTGTCGGCTTCCAGTTTTTCGCATCGCGCTGTGTCAGGAGATATTGTACTTGGTCTTTGATTTCGCGCAATCCCAGCCGCTGAAGAAAAGCCGCGTAATAAGGGCGTTGAAGAAAAGAAGTTGACACGGGCTGTTCGCCGCTTTGCGAAGCGGTGTCAAAAGGTATATGGAGAGGTAACTGTTCTTTTTCAGACATCATTTTTATTCCAAATTTTCAGGATGACTTGACAAAGGTAACAAAAAAATACCGTACCTTTGTTTAACTTAATTCAAAAAAAATCATTGTTATGTTTAAGAAAGAGACTTATATTCAACGACGGGAAGCCCTGAAAAAAGCTGTGGGGTCGGGGTTGTTACTGTTTCTCGGCAACGATGAAGCAGGCTGTAATTACGAAGATAACACGTATCCCTTCCGACAGGATTCGACGTTCCTGTACTTTTTCGGACTGCCGTATGCCGGATTGGCTGCCGTCATTGACATCGACGAGAACAAAGAGATCATCTTCGGCGATGAACTGACCATGGACGCCATCGTTTGGATGGGAACACAGCCGACATTGCACGAGAAAAGCGAAGCGGCAGGGATTACGAACGTGCAACCTTCGGGACAAGTGGCGACCTACCTGAAAAGCGCCCTAGAGAAAGGTCAAACGATTCATTATCTGCCCAGCTATCGCGCCGAACATAAAATCAAACTCTGGAGCCTGCTCGGGATAGAGCCCGGCGCCGAAAAGCCTTCCGTGGCGTTTATCCGCGGGGTTGTCAATTTGCGTAACTATAAGACGGACGAGGAAATCGTAGAAATCGAAAAGGCTTGTAACGTAACGGCCGACATGCACCTGAGAGCGATGCGGATGGTTCGGCCGGGAATACGCGAATGCGAAGTGGCGGCGGCCATTCAGGAAGTAGCGGCTTCACACAATTACGGATTGTCGTTCCCGATCATCGCCACGGTGAACGGTCAGACGCTGCACAACCATTATCACGGAAACATGGTGAAAAACGGCGATTTATTCCTCGTCGACGCCGGCGCGGAGACGGAAATGGGATATGCCGGCGACTTCTCCTCGACCGTGCCGGCCGATAAGAAATATACGACCCGCCAGCGTGAAGTCTACGAAATTCAGGTAGCCAGCCACGAAGCAGCCGTAGCCGCTCTGCGTCCCGGTATTCGTTTCGAAGAAGTCTACGATTTGGCCGCGGCAACGATTGTCGACGGATTGAAACATCTCGGACTGATGAAAGGAGATGCGGCCGAAGCCGTACAAGCCGGAGCGCACGCGCTCTTCTTTCCGCACGGACTGGGGCATATGATGGGGCTCGATGTGCACGATATGGAGAACCTTGGCGAAGTCTATGTCGGTTATAACGAGAAGCCGAAGAGTAAGCAGTTCGGGCGTAAATCGTTGCGACTGGCGCGCGAACTGGAGGCCGGTTTCGTATTGACTATCGAGCCGGGCATATACTTTATCCCCGAACTGATTGACCGCTGGAAGAGCGAAAAGATGTTCGAGGAATTCATCAACTACGACAAGGTGGTTCCATACAAAGATTTCGGCGGTATCCGTAACGAAGAAGATTATCTTATCACGCCTGACGGGTCGAAGTTGTTGGGTAAAAAAATCGACCGCAGCGTTGCCGCTGTCGAAGCATTACGGGAAGGCTAAACGCAGCTACTTTTTCAATCGATAACGAGCAGGGAAGGCAGACCGTTCAGTGGATTCGCCTTCCCTGTTTTTCTGTTTCCATCGCGGCGGAGAGTCCGGGGGCGCCGTTGTTTTTTGATGAATCACCGTTGTGATTTATCTCCTGCAAATTGTTTCTAACAAATCACAGTTGTGATTTGTCTCCCGC
>NZ_JAUMYS010000026.1 GCF_030528505.1 Tannerella sp. | reverse complement strand
ACCTTTTTGGTGACACAAGTGACCTTTGAAGGAACATTTCGTTGCTTTTTCCCTTATTCGATCCCTAAGATTAAAAGTGGAACCGGAGGGTTATTTCTTCCGTGTCTTAAAATATTATAAACTTCGCCTTCATAATATGCAACGCCGCTACTCATGTGTGATTGCATTTTCTTTGTTGGCAAAACTTCAATTCCAAGGTTTATCACACCGCCTGAATAAAAAAGCAAATGCTTTACAAATAAGTCAAACGCTACAAAAGCATACTTGCCAAACTGAACTTCAACCGCTATCTGATCTTTTACAAAGTCTGTTTGCTTATATGAAGATATCGGTTCTTTAATCCCTTTTGAAATTAAAAAACCTTTTTGTTTTTCGTATGGCAACATAATTAATTCGGGAAGAATTTTCGGGTCTGTTGTTATGTAATATCGATAACGCCTTTCATTCCAGCCAAGTTCTTCGAATTTTTCATTAAAGGCTTTATTTAATTCGATCGGGCTATATAGCATTTTTCCTCTCATCGTTTTTTCCTTGCTTTCTTTGGTCATAAAGTTTGACGCATCGATGCTTCGGATAATGTCTATGATTTCTTTGTAAAGTTTTTTATGATGAACAAGAAGATATTCTTCTCCATTTAAATGCGAATATTTCTGGGCTATTTTCATTTTTAATGAGTTTTTCCGGAATATTTTACATTAATGTTTTCCAATTCAAGTTGTAACCATTCTTCAGGAACCTGAGATACCTTATCATTGGCAGATGGTTTATGAATCGGTTTATTTATGGGCCTGATTTTTAATTTACCTTCGTTAAAGTCAATAATTCTTTGTTTGGCGATGTCACAATATTCTTTCTCTTTTTCAATTCCTATTGCATTCCGATTATTTTTAATCGAGGCAATTACTGTTGATCCAACACCGGCATAAGGATCAAGTATCCAGCTTTCTTCATTTGTTAATGCAAGAATACATCTTTCAACCAGTTCTATCGGGAATTGGCAGGGATGTTGTGTCTTTTCCGGATGATTGGATTTAACATTGGGTATATTCCACATGGCCGTTTCCCAATCTTTTGCGACAATTTCCCATATATCGCTTGGGTTTTTACCAAGAGGATTTCCCGATGGCAACCCTTTTTTCTCTCCTTTAAAATGAAGTTTTCCGGGGTATTTTGCCGGGACCCTTACATCGTCAAGATTGAAAATATAATTATCTGTTTTGCTGAACCATAAAATAGTTTCGTATCTTCCGCTAAATCTGTTTGACGCGTGCAATCCGTGTCCAAAATGCCAGATAATTCTATTGCGTAATTTCAGTCCGTGTTTTTTGAAAATCTGATAATAATAAATATCTAAAGGGAAAACTTCTCCTTTGTCGACATAGTTACCAACTTGCCAACAAAGGCTCCCTTGTTCGGATAAAGTTCTTACAAGTTCGTTTATTATTTCTTCTTGTGTTTCTAAATATTTTTCAATACTTGTCTTTGCTTCATACGATTTACCAACATTGTAAGGAGGCGAAGTTATGATTAAATCAAATTTTCCATCTTCCATTCCTTTAAGAACATTCAGACTGTCGCCATTTATAATGTTATGAGAAATATCAGGTCTAATATATTTAATTAAAGGCTCTTCAGCTTTCATTGTGTTCAATTTTCTATCCTGCAAATTTAATATATATCCACCTATTTCCTGTCTTAATTTTCACGAAGTTGTCAACCGAGTTCTTTTTACGATGAATGCCAGGCTTTTTGGGTAACAGACAGCAGTGAGTACAAAGAACAATCGCAAACCTCCTGCCCCGGACGATTTCACGCTTCAGGCTTTTTTGTTCAGCAGGGTCATAAAATACGCATCGGCGAAGCCATGATTCGTATGCAGCCAGTCCTTTAAAATGCCGCACGAAGTGAATCCGCTGTCCAGAAACAAGTTTCGGCTGGGCTCGTTCGATACGGGTATAAAGACATAGAGTTGGTGTATGTTCAGCAACCCGAAAGCATAAGTCGTCAGCAGCGACAAGGCCTCCTTCCCGATGCCTTTCCGCTGATGCGCCGGATCGACCAGAATGCCTACTCCGGCACGGCGATGCCGAGGGTCGAAATCGAACAGGTCGACCGTCCCGACCGTCTCGCCCGAAGCTTTCAGTACCATCATCAGCCGCAGCTGCTTCTGTGCGTATATGTCGGCGTCGGCATGCTCCAGATAGGCTTTCAACACGTAGCGCGAATACGGTACAAGCGTGCTGCCGAACTCCCACAGAGACGTATCATTCTCCCACGCGTAAAGCAGATCAAGATCTTCCGGTTCCAACGCCCGCAGGCGTAGCATGTCATTTTCCAGCCATTTCATCACTCACGCCTCCGTTTTTATCTGCCCGGCGAAATCAACAGTCCGCTGTCGGGGTAATATATATGATACACACACGATTTATCGGTGTTTCTGTCCATAAAAAGCAACATCTGGTCGAACGTCATGTCCGGATAGCCAAAGACCATATCCGTATATTCGTTCATCCGCACCCGACGCGAGAGCGCATCCATCGCCCGGCGCTCATCCAAATCCCACTGACGGAAAACGACAGCCTCCGGCAGCCGCTCAGCGACCCGGTCTCTGGCCGTCTTGAGCGCCTCCGCACGACAGAAAATCAACACACTGCGACGTTTTGGCTTCGGCGTTTTCGGCTTCTTCCACCCGAACAAGCGCGCGACTCCTTTCCGCAAACCGACCGAAGCACGAATCAGCCCCGACATCCATCGCCCCGATCGCGGATAATGCTTCCGATAGAAAATAAGCATCGCATCGTAAAAAGCATTCAGGTATTTTTTGTCGGCATAAGCCGTGCTTTCCCCTTTGTAATGCAAGATACGCTCGGGAATATAATAATTTTTGTAACCGCCGAGCACGATCCGGTACGACAGATCAATGTCTTCACCGTACATAAAAAACGACTCGTCGAACAATCCGACCCGATCGAGCGCCTCGTGACGCAGCAGCATGAACGCCCCCGACAGCACTTCGACCTCATGCTGCTTGTCGGGGTTGAGATACGGCAAACTGTAAGCCGCATACCGGCGGGAACGCGGAAAGAGTTTCGAAAGACCGAACAACTTGCAGAAGGCCACCCATGGCGACGGAAAGCTCCGCTTGCTTTCAGGCAGAAAAGCCCCCCGACCGTCGATCATCTTCACCCCGATCGCCCCGGCGTCGGAACATCCGTCCATAAAATAACACAACGTGCGCAGGCTGTCGCCTACGATCGTATCGGGGTTGAGCAGCAACACATATTCGCCCCGGCAAGCACGCAAGGCCTGATTGTTCGCACGGGCAAAACCGGGATTATCCGTATTTTCGATAAACCGCACGTCGGGGAAACGGGGACGCAGGTATTCGACGGAACCGTCGGTCGAAGCATTGTCTACGACCCATATCTCGGCATCGAAACCGTTCGTCGCCGCCTGCACCGAACGCAGGCATTGCTCAAGCAAATACTTTACATTATAATTTACGATGACGACAGACAGCTTCGTTTCGTACATAACGTTATAATTTGATCGATTCGTTAAAATCCACCCGGTTCAGGATCGAGCGTCCCAACGTCACCTCGTCGGCGTATTCAATCTCGTCTCCCACCGAAATACCACGGGCGATGACCGTCACCTTCACCGGATAAGCCGACAGTTTACGGTAGATAAAGAAGTTCGTCGTATCGCCTTCCATCGTTGTACTGAGGGCGAACATGACCTCTTTCACTTCGCCCGAAGCCACACGCTCCACCAAGCTGTCGATTTCGAGATCGGCCGGCCCGATCCCGTCGATCGGCGAGATGATTCCGCCCAACACATGATAAAGACCGTGAAACTGCGACGTGTTCTCAATTGTCATCACGTCTTTGACATTCTCCACCACGCACACCGTCGAACGGTCGCGCAACGGGTCGGCGCAGATCGCGCAGTACTCCGAATCGCAGATATTATGACACACCTTGCAGTACTTCACGTTACGGCGTAAAGCAAGCAGAGCCGTCGAAAAACGCTCCGTATAGTCCGGCTCCCGACGCAGCATATACAAAGCCAGCCGCAAAGCCGTCTTCCGCCCGATTCCCGGCAGCGTAGCCAACTCATTGACGGCATTTTCCAATAAAGCCGAAGGATATTGCTGATTCATCACGTTATTTCAGCTCCCGTCCGGCATACATCTGCTCGTAATACCTCACATAATCGCCTTGGGTGATTTCTTCGATCCAGTCCTGATGCTCCAGATTCCAGCGCACGGTCTTCACGATACCGGCATCGAAACTCGTCTCGGGGCTCCAGCCCAACTCGCGGGTGATTTTCGACGGATCGATCGCATAACGCTGATCGTGTCCGAGACGATCTTTGACGAACGTAATCAAGTCGTCGTTGATCCAGTCGACCGACCATTGTCCGTCGGGGCCCATCTCTTTTTTCTTGAGCGCCTCACGATATTCGGGATGCTCGGTCATCAGTTCATGAACCGTCCGAATAATCGTCCGCACAATGTCGATGTTTTTCCGCTCGTTATGTCCGCCGACATTATACACCTCCCCCGCGCGACCACGATGTATCACCGCATCAATCGCCTTGCAATGGTCGGTGACGTAAAGCCAGTCGCGCACGTTCGATCCGTCGCCGTAGACAGGCAGTTTCTTTCCTTCCAGAATATTCTTGATGATGAGCGGAATCAGTTTTTCGGGGAAATGATACGGCCCGTAATTGTTCGAACAGCGTGTGATGCTGACAGGCATCTTATATGTGTCGTGATAAGCCGTGACGAAATGATCGGCGCTTGTTTTCGAGGCACTGTACGGGCTGCGTGGCGAAAGCGGCGTTTCTTCGGTGAAATACCCTGTTTCACCGAGGCTGCCGTAAACCTCGTCGGTCGAAACCTGATGGAAGCGTACGCCGGGCATCCACACCGGATAGCCGGACTCGTCTTTGCCCGTCACCCACGCTTTCCGCGCGGCATCGAGCAGGTTCTGCGTCCCGAGAATATTTGTCACGAGAAACAGTTGCGAATCTTCGATGCTTCGGTCCACATGGCTCTCGGCCGCGAAATTGACGACGTAGCGTATCGGATATTTCTCGAACAATCCTTCAACTAAGGCGCGGTCGCCGATATCCCCTTTCACAAAATGGCAGCGACGGCCGTCGATATCGTCCTTGATCGTTCCCAAATTGCCCGCGTAGGTCAACCTGTCGAGGACGATAATCTGCGCCTCGGGATACGTGGCGAGCATATATTTCACAAAGTTTGCTCCGATAAAACCGGCACCTCCGGTCACTAAATAAGTTTCCATCAATCGTTATGTTTTAATTCTTCAAAATTTATTTCGGCCTCTTTCAGGAAAGGCAATAAGCGGTCTTTCTCCGAGGTAACGACCGGATCGCTGCTCTCTGCCGCGCCCCACGCAATGCCGATCTGCGGATCATCGTATCGTACCCCTCGCTCATGGCTCGGCATATATGGATTATCTACCTTATATGTAAATACGGCGGTCTCGCTTTTTACATAAAAGCCATGTGCAAATCCCTGTGGAATATATAACTGACGCTTATTCTCGGCCGACAATTCCACAGCTACGTGTCGCCCGAACGTCGGAGAGCCGCGACGAAGATCGACCGCCACATCGACGACCGTACCCACGATCACGCGCACCAGCTTGGCCTGCGCGTAAGGCGCCAGCTGATAATGCAGTCCGCGCAGCACACCCCGCGACGAGCGAGATTCGTTCTCCTGTATAAAATTTACTTTGCCGATATACTGTTCGAATTCCTGTTGTTTGTAGGCTTCCATGAAGTATCCTCGTGCGTCGGTAAATACCTGAGGTTCTATCATCCACACGCCGGGAATATCCGTTTCTATGAAATTCATCTCTTCTTTTCTCGATTTTTTTCGAGAAACAAAGATACGGACTTTTCCGGCAATCGGACAAAAGAAATTTCAAAAGATTTTTGTATATCCGAAAAATGCCGTATCTTTGCACCGTGAAATTTGGTTCCTTGGCCGAGTGGTTAGGCACCGGTCTGCAAAACCGTTTACGGCAGTTCGATTCTGCCAGGAACCTCACCAACGTCACATCGTGATGATGACAGTAAAAAAAATTGCCCGCCGGAGCATCGCTTCAAGGCGGGCAATTTTTTATAACAGGCCATGCGGCTCCTTTGCCGTTCCGGTCGGTTTTTACTATCTTCGCACTCTCAAAAAAAAGAAGCAATTATGATTACAATTAGCGGTTTGGACATCCAGTTCGGGAAACGAACGCTGTTTCAGGATGTCAATCTCAAGTTTTTGCCGGGCAATTGTTACGGCATCATCGGAGCGAACGGCGCCGGCAAGTCGACCTTTCTGCGTGCCATCAGCGGCGACCTCGACCCTACACGCGGAACTATTTCACTCGGGCCGGGCGAACGACTGTCCGTCCTTGCGCAGGATCACTTCGCGTTCGATGAGTACACCGTGCTCGACACCGTACTGACGGGACATACCACGCTCTGGGCCATCATGAGCGAAAAGAACGCGATTTACGCCAAAGAAGATTTTTCGGACGAAGACGGTCTCCGCGCCTCGGAGCTGGAAGAGAAGTTCGCCGAGATGGAAGGCTGGAATGCCGAAAGCGATGCAGCCGCGTTGCTTAGCGGACTGGGGATCGAAGAATCGCTCCACGATAAGATGATGAAAGATCTGAGCGGTAAACAAAAGGTACGTGTCCTGCTGGCACGCGCCCTGTTCGGCAAGCCCGACAACCTGCTGCTCGACGAGCCGACGAACGACCTCGACCTCGAGACGGTGGCATGGCTCGAGAACTACCTTTCCAACTTCGAACATACGGTGCTCGTCGTCAGCCACGACCGCCACTTCCTCGATTCCGTCTGCACCCATACGGTCGATATCGATTTCGGCAAACTCAAACTGTTTGCCGGTAATTACAGTTTTTGGTACGAATCGAGCCAGCTTGCATTGCGTCAGCAACAGCAACAGAACAAGAAGGCGGAGGAAAAGAAGAAAGAGCTGGAAGAGTTTATTCGCCGTTTCAGTGCGAACGTAGCGAAATCGAAACAGACCACAAGCCGCAAGAAGATGCTTGAGAAGCTGAATATCGAAGAGATTCAACCCTCATCGCGGCGTTATCCGGGTATCATTTTCACTCCCTCGCGCGAGCCGGGCAACCAGATTCTCGAAGTTAGCGGCCTGACGAAAACGCTCGACGGTAAGGTGCTGTTCAAAGATTTGAATTTTAATGTCGAAAAAGACGATAAAGTCGTTTTCATCAGTCGTGACCCGCGTGCCATGACGGCTCTGTTCCAAATTATCAATGGAGAAGAAGAGCCCGACGCGGGTACATTCAAATGGGGACAGACCATCACGACGGCTTACCTGCCGCTCGACAATGCGAGATATTTCAATTCAGATTACAACCTGCTCGAATGGCTCGGACAGTTTGCCAAAGATACGAACGAAGTTTTTCTGAAAGGCTTTTTGGGACGTATGCTTTTCTCGGGCGAAGAGCTGATGAAGAAAGTGAGTGTGCTTTCGGGAGGAGAGAAGATGCGCTGTATGATTTCGCGTATGATGCTCAAAGATGCCAACACGCTCATTCTCGATACGCCGACGAACCACCTTGATCTCGAGTCGATTCAGGCATTCAATAATACGCTGATCAACTTCAAGGGCAATGTACTTTTCGCCAGTCACGACCACGAATTTATTCAGACTGTGGCTAACCGCGTTATCGAACTTACGCCTAATGGGAACATCGACAAGATGATCGAGTACGACGATTACATCTCCGATCCGAAGATTGCCGAGATGCGTGCGAAACTATATGAGGGGAGCTAAACAGCCCCCTCATTCATATGCAGGGCAGCCATAAACCGTTCGATTACTTCCGGACGCCCCGTGTATTTTCCTTTGTCTTCGCTGATCTTACACGTTTCGTTGTAAAAATCCCACGATTCGGTGATCTTAACCGCGACCAGCTTGATGACGATATTCATCGGCTTTATACCGGGGAAATCGTTCGTGAAATGCGTACCGATGCCAAATGACGGCTGACATTTATCTGCCGCATAGCGATGGATGGCTATGGCCCGATCTACATCAAGAGCATTGCTGAATGTCACTTGTTTAGTGCGCGAATCAATGCCGAGAGACTGATATTTCTCGACAATCTTATCGAGCTGTTCAAAATTATCACCGCTATCGACACGAAGGCCTTTGAAGAGATTCGCAAAATCTTCCGAGAAATTGAGACTGAAAATGTCCCACCCGAAGCTGTCATACAGATAAGTCCCCAACGCTCCTCTAAACGTATGTCTCCAGGCTTCCATCGCCATAAAGTTAGCCATCTGCGGGCCATACATTCCTCCGATAGCGCAAACGAATTCATGTGCCATCGTCCCGACAGGTAAAAGATCGTATTTCATCGCAAGATATACATTGCTCGTCCCGACAAATTTACCGGGGAAACGATGCGCCTGCCGGCAATCTTTCATCGCCCGGACAACAACATCCTCGGCCTCGAACGAAGCCCGTCTTCTCGTTCCGAAATCACTGTAAACGCACCCTGCCGACAAGAGCTTCTCGGCCTTCGCATAACTTTTCGCATAATACGCTTCGTAATCGAGCGTCTCAGCCTGTCCGGTAAATAAATAATACAATTCGGAGATGATAGCGAGAAGTTTAACCTCGAGCAAAATCGTATCCGACCAATACCCTTCGATCTCGATGTGCAGATGCCCTTCGTCATCCTGCCATGCTTTCACCCACTCGCGGTTGAAACGGAATCCTCGTAGATAACGGTAAAACCAGTCCGGGATGTAGTAGCATTTACGTTTCATAAACGCCACTTCCTCGTCTGTAATCACCACGTTCTCCAACAAGGCGATCTGACGGTTCACTTCGTCGGCAAAGCCTTTGGGATAAACGGTTTTATTCCGGTCGACAAATACATATTTGACCTGTGCTCTCGGATAATTATCGATTACGGCACAGCACATCGTCATTTTGTAGAGGTCGTCATCTGTAAAGTGATTGATTATTTGTTTCATCCTGTTGGTTGAATATATAAATTAATCGTGTTTTGCAAGAAGGAATCAAATTCAAAAAAAGCACCTCCGAAGGCCGTAAAAACGTCCCTTCGGAGGTATCAATTACCTTTTTAAAAAAAACCCGTATGTTTATTTTGCGTAGCTGACGGCACGCGTTTCGCGAATCACGGTAATCTTCACCTGACCGGGATACGTCATCTCGTCTTGAATCTTCTTGGCGATCTCGGTCGACAGGCTTTCGGTATCTTTATCCGTAATCTTATCAGCACCGACAATCACCCGCAACTCACGACCAGCCTGAATAGCGTATGTTTTCACTACTCCCGGATACGAAAGGGCCAGCTGCTCCAGATCGTTGAGGCGCTTGATATACGCTTCCACAATTTCACGACGCGCCCCCGGACGTGCTCCCGAAATGGCATCACACACCTGCACAATCGGCGCCAGCAAAGTCTGCATCTCCATCTCATCGTGATGAGCACCTACCGCATTGCAGATATCCGGCTTTTCCTTAAACTTCTCACACAGCTTCGCACCGTAGAGAGCGTGCGGCAATTCCGGCTCATCATCGGGCACTTTGCCTATATCGTGTAACAATCCGGCACGACGCGCCTTCTTCGGGTTCAGCCCCAGCTCGGCCGCCATAACGGCACACAAGTTCGCCGTCTCGCGCGCATGTTGCAACAGATTCTGTCCGTACGACGAACGATACTTCATCTTTCCAATCATCCGTATCAATTCCGGATGCAAGCCGTGGATACCAAGGTCGATCGCCGTACGCTTTCCGGTTTCTATCACTTCCTCTTCCACCTGTTTGCGCACCTTGTTCACCACTTCTTCGATACGAGCCGGATGAATACGTCCGTCCTGTACCAACTGATGCAAGGCCAGACGAGCGACTTCACGGCGCACCGGGTCAAAGCCGGAAAGCACGATCGCTTCCGGTGTATCGTCTACGATGATTTCGATGCCGGTAGCCGCTTCGAGGGCACGGATATTACGGCCTTCGCGTCCGATGATTCGTCCTTTGATCTCGTCCGAATCGATGTGGAAGACCGTTACCGAGTTTTCAATCGCCGTTTCGGTTGCTACGCGCTGTATCGTACGGATAACGATTTTCTTGGCCTCCATATTAGCCGTCATCTTGGCTTCTTCCATGATTTCGTTCACATACGAAGCCGCATCTGTTTTAGCCACGTCTTTGAGCGATTCGATCAGGCGTTCTTTGGCCTCATCGGCCGACAGGCCGGAGATCGTTTCCAGATGGGCAATTTCCTGCTGGTGCAACTTCTCCATATCCTGCTTTCTCTTTTCAATGATTTGCAGCTGATTGTTCAAGTTTTCCTTGACGATATCGACTTCCGACATCTTTCGCTGCAACTCCTCCTGACGCTGGGTAAGCGCCATTTCGCGCTGTTTCAGTTTCGACTCTCCCGACTGTATTTTGGCATTGCGCGCCGTGACCTGTTTCTCCAAGTCTGTTTTCAATTGCAGGAATTTTTCTTTTACTTCCAGCATTTTATTTTTCTTCATGACCTCCGCTTCCTTCTCCATCTCTTGGAGGAGCGCTGTGCGGCGGGATTTCGCAAGGAATGTCATTACGACCCAGGCCAGCAGCCCTCCCACGAAAAAAGCAATCATCATCAATATCCAGTTCATTCTATCCACTGTTAAATTGTTATAAAAAAAGCACAGTTCTGGCATGGCTCTCCATGCCAAACCCATGTGCATAGACTTTTATATTCTCGTTTCGAATAACATAGAAGTGAAAAGTTATCTCTCTCTTAGAAAATGTTCCAATCTCTCCGTCCACTGTTGTATCTTTTCCACGAAAGGTTGCGTATCGTTCTTTTCTTCCAACGGAATCATATCCATCGCCAACTGAACGGCAACCATCGCTAAGAGGTCTTTGTCGTCCAATGATTTGGAGAAATAGGCTTTCTGTTGCAGATACATCTGCTGCACCCGTCTGGCTGCTTCGCGCGCCCATTGTTCCGTCCGTTCATCACCTCGCCTGATCTTCACCGGATATTGTTTCCCTGCAATCTCCAGATGTATGATAAACTCGTCTCCTTTCACAGTTATCCGTTTAGTAGTGCCAAGCACTTATCTACTTCACGAACTAATTCCGACAACCGTCGTTTCGCCTCTTTTCTCTCGCCTGCATCGGCAAAGGCAATACTGGTAGCCGTCAGCATGTCCGTATATTTGGCATTCAATATCCGGTATTCTTCTTTCATCTGCCGTATGACTTCAGTCAAGTCTTTGATTTTTTGACCCTGCTCATCGCATAAGGTGAGCAAATCCTGCAACCTGACCTCAAATACAGCGCACAATTCCTTTTCATTCCCGGCCATCTCGTACCAAAATTGCACACAAAAGTAAAAAGAAGTATTTAAAGATACAACTTTCCGTCGTTTTTTTTACCGACAAACAGAAAAGGGGCTGCCTGACAACCAATCAGGCAGCCCCTTTTCTTACATGTTACGGAACTACGACAGCCAGAAATAAATTTCAGAATCTTTTTCTTCCGATTCAAGCTTTTCTTCCTTGGCCAACCAACCAATGGCTGCAAACAACTCTTTATCCGTTCTCAACTTTGTTTCTTTTTTGAGTTCTTTCACACTCATCCGGCCTGCCTTGCTCAAGGCTCTCCATACAAGACCGGCATTCGTTCCAATTAACTTAACCATAGCTGTTTTTTCTATATCTTTTTAATGGCTGCAAAAATACAATAAAAAGAGGTAATAGAATGATACGACACACTAAAACAAAGCTTTTTAACACTATCATCCCAAAAACCTTTTATTTTTTTATATTTTTAGGCAATCAGCCATTTTTTTTAAACAAGGAATGTAAGCCCTTTTCGGTATTTCGGTTACTCTTCTTCGTGTTGCAAACGAAACGCCTTTCCCAGCATCCGGATGATGTCGGAAGCGATCAGACTTTCGTCCGATAATCGGGCTACGGCCAAATCTCCAGCCATCCCATGCAGAAAGACCCCGAGAACGGCAGCCGTTTCGGGCTCGTATCCCTGAGCCATCAGACCGACAATCACCCCCGTCAACACATCTCCGCTGCCGGCCGTTGCCATCCCCGGATTACCCGTGGTATTGATGTAAATATTCCCCTGCGGTGTACAAACCGCCGTATAGGCTCCTTTAAGAACAATGCATTGCGTATGTTTCACGGCCATTTCGGCGGCTTTATGCAACCGGTCGTATCCGTTGATGCTATCCCCCAAAAGCCTATCCAGCTCTTTCGGATGAGGCGTCAAAACGGTATGCGGAGGAAGCAAAGCGAGCAGTTCCTTATTTTCTGCCAGAATATTCAACGCGTCGGCATCGAGCAGCAAGGGTTTTCGGGAAGTCTTCAGCAGTTGTTCCAGCATCTGCACCGTCTGTTTTTCCGTACCCAATCCCGGCCCGGCGGCGATGGCGTCATACGCATCCGTTTCGGGCAATACCGAGACATGGTCTGTATTTGCATCGAGGCTGAGCATCGCTTCGGGAAGAGCGGTCTGAAGCACCGTTTCCCCCCGTTGAGGGAGATGAACCGTCAATCTTCCCGATCCGCTGCGCATGCAAGCTCCGGCAGCCAGCAGGGCCGCTCCCATCTTACCCTTGCTGCCGGCAATCAGCAAAGCATGCCCAAAGTCGCCCTTATGAGCAAACACGTTGCGCTTACGGAGGATACCCGCCATATCTTCATCGTTAATCAGGATGTAAGGCGTTTTCGTCCGTTCGATGATATCCGGGTGCAATCCGATGGGCAACACTTTCCATCGACCGACATAAGCTCTATTTTCCGGTAGCACCATAGCGAGCTTCGGAAATTCGAACGTCAGTGTCATGTTAGCCTGAATGATGCTATCGGGATTATTCTCCCGGTTGTCTTCCCCAAAAAGTCCCGACGGGATATCGATCGAAACGACGGTCGCATCGGATTGATTGATGTAGCCGACGACAGCCGCATACCCGCCGCTCAGCGGCCGATTCAACCCCGAACCGAACAACCCGTCGATCACCACATCATGTTCCGAAAGAGTGGGAGGTGTAAAGTCTTCGATTACTTCATTCAAAGGCACTTTCCCATCCGCAAGCAGTCGCTGCTTATTGGCCTCGCAATCGGCCGAAAGATGGCGTCCGGGATTGAAAAGATAGACTTCGACCCGGTAATCGTCTTCGGCCAGCAAACGAGCGATAGCCAGAGCATCCGCTCCGTTATTTCCCTGTCCGGCAAAGATCATGACGCGCGACTGTTTCGAGTAGAGACGCCCGAACTCATTGACGAAAGCCGTAGCCGCACGCTCCACCAAGTCGATGGAAGCGATCGGCTCGTGATCGACCGTATATTGATCAAGTTCCTTTATTTTCGAAGTTTCAAATATTTTTATCATATCAGTTTTAAACTTTTGAGCATCCAAAGATACGGTATTTTTTTCTTCTGTAAGGACGATGAAGCAATGATTCCCCGAAACGACAGATCAAAAGAGACACACTGTTCTTTTCAGCCCTAAGTAGAAAACACAAAAAAGGAAACAGAAGAAGCTGTATATACAAGAATGGGGTAGGCCTCAAATTCCTCATCAAATCCAGACTATAAAAAACAAGATCGAAAGTATGTACCCCATATTTTTTATATGATGTACGAAGTCGAAAACACTTTTAACTATTTTTGTGAGTAAACTAATTTATCTTTGTCGGGTCTAAGACAACAAGAAAACCGCAGTTTTCTTTCAAAGAACAGGAATATGAACTATTAAAAGACAGAACATCATGAAAAAGTTATTGATTATGATAGGCTTGGGATGGATGATCGGATGGTTGAATATACACACCGCAGAGGCTCAACACGTAACAACAATCATTCATATTAACGTAGACCGTCAGCCCGCTTGGGGTCCTGTCGGTTACGATTACGTAGAATATTATTACATTCCAGAACTGAACATCTATTTCGATGTAGAAAACGAATTGTTCTACTATCGACAGGGCAGGAGGTGGATCGAAAGTCCGTATTTACCGGCACGCTATGCAAGATATGATTTCTATTCGCTGTATAAAGTGGTGTTGAACGATGTTATCGATCCGTGGCGATACAACCGCCACCATCGTCGTCGGTATGCACGCTACCGTTACAACTATGCACAAATTCCGATTTTTTATGTGGATGACTACCGCTACGAATACGCCCGGTACAATGCCTGTGCATGGGTAGAACCTCGTTACATGGAAAATCGTTCGTATTACGAAAACGTAGAGTTACGGAGCAACCGAAGCACCGAATCGCGTGTATCATCGAGTGAGAGACGCGGCGTCGAAAGTAATCGCAGCGAAAGCAGCAGGATCTCGAGTCATCGCAATGCGGATGCGGAACATTATGGAGAAAGAAGGGCTTCGGAATCGAATCGGAGTATGCGCAGTTCGAGAGAAGTTTCATCGGGTAGCGACCGCAGCCGTTCGTCGGGTGTATCGTCGGAAGGACGTCGTCGTTCCGAGAGTGATTTTTCGACGAATACGCGCAGCCGGAGCGAACACAGTTCGGCAACCAGCTCGAGCCGCAGGGATCGATCGACGGGTAATGACCGTAGTCGCTCGTCGGATGTATCGTCCGAGAGTCACAGAAGTCGTTCGGGTGATGAGATATCCACGTCTACACGCACCAGTAGTAGTCGTAGCAGCGGCAGCGATTCATCCGTAGACAGCCGCAGAAGCCGTTCCGGCGATGATTCGTCGAATTCCATGCGCAGCAGCAGTAACCGGAGCAGCCGGAGTGAATCATCGGTGAGCAGTAGAAGCGACGAAAGTAGTCGTAGTCGTTCATCCGAAAGTCGATCGTCCGAGAACCGGTCGGAGCGTTCCGGTTCGGGCGGAAGAAGATAAATCGTTTCTCAACTAAACAAGAAGGGGATTTCTCAACCGATATGTATCGGCGTTGAGGAATCTCCTCTTTTTAATATGCCTCTTCCACTCAGTCCGTCTGAAACTTACGCATAGCGCGCAACAGATGACGCAAGACGCTGACCAACTCCTGCGACTCCTGTAACATATTCAAGTAAACGAGCGAGACATTCAGGCCGCACTCATTTTCCTGCATACGTCCGATCTGATTATGCCGTAGCCGTGAAAACTCTTCGGTTATGTGATTGCTCGTAAAAAACAATTGTTCATAATCGGCATAATCATTGTTTTCGATTGACGTGCGGACGCGAAACATCAACATTTTCAGCAACTCGGCCACCGGCATAAATTCATCCCTGCAATTGTCGGGCAAAGGATGAAAATGATTGTCAACATGTTCGCGGCACGGTTCATTCATTCGGCGCAGGCTGTAAATCATCTGCTGGGCACTGTTACTGGCCAGATGGAACCAGGTGTTTTTTTCCAGCGCAATATTCCGATCTACCCTCTGTAGAGTCACCATCTCGCGACGACGGTTTTTCTTCAGCTCATCTTTCTTTTGATTCAGTTCCGAACGTACTTTACGCAAGGTATTCAGGTCTTCGTGAATAAAAGCATCGACCGAGTCGGTATACATTCCTGCGGCAAAGCGTACCGTCTCTGAGAACGTCTGTTGAAGATGGCCGCGAAGCAACTTCCACACCTCCGTCGCATTTTTAGAGGTCATCATGGCGTCGAACGTTTCGTCCGAATGCTCGCGAATCCGCTTTTTCCGGTATAGAATATTACTGCGGATCAGCAGAAACACCGCGAAACCGATCATGACAACCATCGCAACGATCCCGCCGAAATGTAGCAGCAGCGCGACACAGAAGCTGAGGACAAAAGCTGCCCCGGCCGTCACGAACCATCCGCCGATGACCGAAAGCGTGCCGGTGATACGGAACACGGCGCTTTCACGCCCCCATGCACGGTCGGCGAGCGATGTACCCATAGCCACCATAAACGTGACGTACGTTGTCGAAAGCGGCAGCTTCCACGACGTCCCCACGGCGATCAGCAGTCCTGCCAATACAAGATTTATCGCTGCGCGTACGAGATCGAACGATGCACCCTTCTCGAGCATGACATCTTCGCGGTTGAAGCGTCCGTCGACCCATCGGCTCAGCCCTACGGGTACAATGCGTGACAACGCGGTAGATACCGTCATCGCCTTACGTACCAGACTGCGCGCCAAGGCAGACGATCCGAACATCTCATTTCCCTCATCCTGTCGCGAAAGACCAAGCTCCGTCTTGACCACATTCTGCGCTTTTTTCGACTTCACAAGGGCAAAAACCATGATCACGCCGGCAGCAAACAAGAATAAGAAAGGCGTCTTGGCAGGCTCCCTGAGGGCGCCCATCAGATATTGGTCAGCCCCGACGGACAAACCATTGGCGGCATAGTCGGAATAAGCTGAGAATCCTGCCAGCGGGACTCCGATAAAATTCACCAAGTCGTTTCCGGCAAAAGCCATTGCGAGCGCAAACGTTCCCATCAGCACGACGACTTTAAGCACATTCACGCACAAAAAATGCAGTATCTGCATCAGCAGCGAGAAGAAGAGAAAGCATCCCAAAACGATCTGCCCCGTATTTGCTTTGATATACGCCTTCACTTCGGGCGTCATGAACGACGCGTCTTTTGAGCCTTTGATCAACATGAAATAAACGATCGACGTGGCAGCCAATCCTCCGAAAATGCCTACGATATATTTTAGCTTTTTCCGGTAGTCGAACGTAAAAACAAGGCGTGTGAGGTACTGCACGAGCGTCCCGAAGAAAAATGCAATCGCGACGGAAAGGAAAATACCCGTAATGACGGAGAAAGCCTTTTCGGTATTTAACAGATCGCCGAAGGTCAGCAGGCCGGTATCGTCAGCTAAGATTTTCACCAATGACAGAGCAAAAGTGGCTCCCAACAATTCAAAAACCATCGAGACGGTAGTCGATGTTGGCATCCCCAGTGAGTTGAAAACATCGAGCAACACCACATCGACAATCATCACCGCCAGAAAAACACAGAGCAGGTCGATAAAGAAAAACTGCTCGGGACGAAAAATACCTTGTCTCGTAATTTCCATCATGCCGTTACTCATCGTAGCCCCGCAGAATATCCCGATGGCCGCGATAGCAATAATCACTTTAAACGGTGCGGCCTTGGAGCCGATGGCGGAATTCAGAAAATTCACCGCGTCGTTGCTCACTCCTACGATCAGATCGAAGAACGCAAGCAGAAATAAAAAAATAATCAGTCCGAGATAAATTGTTTCCATAATTATAAATAATGTATTGTCATTGTCTTGTTTTCGCACCGCAAAGTTGCAGGAAGCATATTACGGAAAAATGAAAGACATGTTACATTTGGATTACAATAAGCCGGAAATCGGAAGAGCCGTGTGTGAAACAATTCTTCTCTTTTCCGACATCGTAACAGAAACGTCACATCGATTCCTTACCTTTGCCACTCAAAACAAATGAATGGATATGGGAAAGACGCGTGTTTTAGTCGTCGATGACGAAGAAAGTCTGTGCGAGATTCTGAAATTCAACCTTGAAAAGGCAGGCTATGCAGTCGATACGGCACTCTCGGCCGAGGAAGCGTTGACGATGTACCTCACAGATTACCATCTTATACTCCTCGATGTGATGATGGGTGAAATTTCAGGATTTCAGATGGCTGATATTCTGAAAAAAAAGAAAGAGACGGCACACATTCCAATCATCTTCTGTACCGCGAAAGATACGGAGGATGATACTGTGTACGGCCTTCAACTCGGCGCCGACGACTACATCTCGAAACCTTTCTCGATTCGCGAAGTGCTGGCACGTATCGAAGCCGTATTGCGTCGCAACACACGACCCGTCTCCGAGCAGCCTGCCGAAAACATCCGGCAATACGAGAGCCTGAAGCTGGATACGACCTCGAAAAGGGCAAGTCTGGGCGGTCGGGACGTATCGCTCACCAAAACGGAATTCGAGATATTATGGCTCCTGCTGCAAAGTCCGGGACGTGTCTATTCACGCGACAGCCTGCTGCGTACGGTCTGGCCAGACGATGTACTTGTGACCGACCGTACCGTCGACGTACACATCGCCCGCATGCGAAAAAAAATCGCTCCGTACGACAAACACATCGTCACCCGATTGGGATACGGGTATTGTTTCGAAGGGTAAAAATCTTCTCCCATGAGCCTCTCAAGCCAAACGTACACACGGTTTCACCTCCGGATTTTCTGGTCGGTAATTGCCGTGTTCCTACTCACCGGACTCTGTTTTCTCGGATTCCAGTACACACGCGAAAAACAATATAAAATCGAGCTGTTGAACAGCCGCCTAACGAATTACAACGATTATATCGACAATGAATTACGGCACGGTAGAACGATTCCCGCAACCGATGCGGACGATGCTCCGCGCGTGTCGGTAATCGATTTCTCGGGAACGATCCTCTTCGACACTAACGTTGCCAATATCGGACAAGCAGGCAACCACGCGGCACGCCACGAAGTGCAACAAGCCATAAGCAACGGCCAAGGCTACGACGTCAGACGGCGCTCGGAGCTGACAGGCGACATCTATTTCTATTCAGCCAAAAAGTACGACCGCTATATCATACGCTCAGCGCTTCCTTACGACTCCGATCTGGCCAAAGAGCTGAGAATTGATTATGCTTATATCTTCGTGACCGTTGCTATTCTGCTCGTTTTCGTCGTGATTTTCTACAACATGACGCGCCATTTGGGGCAGAACATCAACCGACTGAACGATTTCGCCACCAGGGCCGAACAGGATGAGATCGATGAATACCCCGCCCGGTTTCCTAACGATGAAGTCGGCGACATTGCACGGAACATTGTACGGATTTATAACCGTTTGCAAAAGACAAAAAAAGCACTTGTCGCCGAACAACAGCACGTAATCGAACAGCAGGAAGAGCAGGCGCGCATCAAACGTGAGCTGACGCAGAACGTGGCACATGAACTGAAGACGCCTGTCAGCAGTATTCAGGGATACCTCGAAACCATCATTAACAACAGCGATTTGCCGCCGGCGACACAACGTAGTTTTCTCGAAAAATGCTACCAGCAAAGCACGCGACTTGCGGCATTGCTACGCGACATGGCTAACCTCACGCGCATCGACGAGGCTTCGGCGCTCATCACCCGCGAGAAGGTCGATCTCTCGGCACTCATCGCCGGCGTATTCGCCGACGTCGCACCGGCTTTAAAAGAAAAACATATTCACGTTCTCAACGCCACGCAAGCCTTGTCGCTCGTGTGCGACGGCAACTACTCGCTGCTCTATTCCATCTTTCGCAACCTGGTCGACAACACGATCGCTTATGCCGGCACACATATCGACATCCACGTGCACTGCAACACCGAAGAGCCTGACTTCTATTATTTTTCATATAGCGACAGTGGAGCAGGTATCGAACAGGAACACCTCGGACGCATTTTCGAACGTTTCTACCGAATTGACAAAGGACGCTCGCGTAAGGTCGGGGGCACAGGGCTGGGACTGTCGGTCGTCAAAAACGCAGTGCTGTTTCACGGCGGCACCATCTCCGCCCGACAACGTCCCGGTGGCGGCGGACTCGAATTTGTATTCTCGATCAAACGATGATACACCTCATTCCAAGAAATTTGGCTTTTTTTAAACATTCTCGGTTATCAAAAACAATAGCCGAACACATCGCACCTTTCTTTACAGGTTACAGAACGGGAAACGAAAAATATCTCCGATAAGTGTCATTTTTCGCCATTCAAGACATCAACCAATCGGTTTTTTCGTTTATTTTTGCATTTCCGAACATAATATAAACATATGCATTTACCCACATTAATATCCGACTTAGTCGTCATTATTATATCGGCCGGTCTGATGACCCTCTTGTTCAAGCGTCTCAAACAACCTGTGGTATTGGGCTATATCCTTGCGGGTGTATTGGCGGGGCCGTCCATTCAGTTCCTTCCTACCGTATCCGATACGATCAACATCAACACATGGGGGGAGATCGGAGTCATCTTTCTGCTGTTCAACCTTGGCCTCGATTTCAGTATCAAGAAACTGATGAAAGTAGGCGGGACAGCTATCGTAGGCGCGATGACGGTCCTTATCGGAATGATGACAACAGGATACATCGTGGGAACAGCTTTCGGGTTAGACCGGATGAATTGTATTTTCCTCGGAGCTATGCTCTCGATGTCCTCGACTACAATTATTTTCAAAGCCTTCGACGAGATGGGGTTGCGCAACAAACAATTTGCGGGTGTAGTGTTCGGCATCCTGATCGTCGAAGATATTTTTGCCGTGCTGATGCTCGTGTTACTCTCCACGTTAGCAGTAAGTCAGACGTTTGAAGGACAAGAACTTTTGCTGAGCATGACGAAGCTGGCGCTTTTCCTCGTTGGATGTTTCGTTTTCGGAATCTACTTCATTCCTTCCATGCTCAAAGCGCTGAAAAAGTTCCTCAACGATGAGATGTTGCTCATCATCAGCATCGGGCTTTGTCTGGGATTAGTCTACGTCGCCGACTGGATCGGCTTCTCGTCGGCATTAGGCGCATTCATGATGGGTGCGATTTTGGCCGAGACAATCGAGGCCGAGCACATCGAAAGCCTCGTCAAACCGGTTAAAGATTTGTTTGCGGCCGTTTTCTTCGTGTCGGTCGGGATGTTGATCGACCTGAATATTCTGTGGGAATACAAGTGGCACGTGGCAGCGCTGACCGTTGTAGTCATGGGCGGACAGCTGTTATTCGGCAGCTTCGGTGTGGTACTTTCGGGCAAACCCATCAAGACGGCCATACAGAGTGGTTTTTCGCTCACGCAGATCGGCGAATTCGCCTTTATCATCGCCTCACAAGGCATCGCACTCAAAGTCATGGAGCCGCATCTCTACCCACTGATCGTGGCCGTTTCGGTAGTAACGACTTTCTTCACGCCATACATGATCCGACTGGCCGAACCGGCATATAAAGGGATTGATCGCTCGTTACCGCCGTCGTGGAAACAATTTTTGGAGCAATATACATCCGGTTCCAACACCATCCGCCATCAGAGCGAATGGAAAAAATACCTGCGTTCCATGAGCCGTATCGTAGGAATTTATCTGGCCGTAACACTCGTTCTGATTTTTGTCTGGCTGCAATTCGTGGCGCCACTCATCCGGCAACTCCTGCCCGGACAGAACGGAAACCTTGTCGCACTCGTCTTGCTTATAGCCTTGATGGCTCCACTCCTGCGTGCCATCATGATGAAGAAAAACCGCTCGCAAGCCTTCCGACACCTCTGGAACGACAGCAAATACAACCGTGGCCCCTTAGTCTCGCTCATCGTACTGCGCATCATCGTATCCATGGGCCTCGTGGCCATCCCCACCTCGGCTTTGCTCAGCACCAAATGGGGGATCGTACTCGTCGCTTCGCTGAGCGTCATCGCCATTATGCTCTTTTCCAAACGCGTCAAGAAACATTCTATCCGCATGGAACGCCACTTCGTCAGCAACCTCTCGGCACGCGAGGCCGAAAGCGAACGGCGCGCCCCTATTCGGCGCGAATTCGCCAATCACCTGCTGGAACGAGACCTGCACCTGACAGACATTGAGGTGCGCCCCCACTCACCCAGCATCGGAAAGACACTCAAGGAACTGAACTTCCGACAAAAATGCAACGTGAACATCGTTACGATCATACGGGGCGAACGACGTATCAACATCCCCGGAGGAGACGAACGCCTCTATCCGCTCGACAAACTCATCGTCGTCGGGTCGGATGATGACATCCAGCATTTCCACGACTACATCGCCGAACGTTATCAACAAGCCGACCGGAAACGACGCGAAGAAGAAGCCGACGAGATGAACATCGAACAATTCACCATTGCCGAAGGCTCGCAACTCATCGGCCTCTCTATCCGTGAATCGGGTATTCGCGATAAAGCGCAATGCCTCGTTATCGGTATTGAGCGCGGTAAAACGTCGATCAAAAACCCGCCGCCCTCGACCGTCTTCGAAGAAGGAGATATCGTATGGATCGTGGGTGAGCACCGCAAAGTCATTCGTCTGAGTGAAGGTGAACCTCTCTGAACACAATAAATCTTCGTGTTGAAAAATAATTTCGGCAACACGGGACGGATAAGAAAAAATATTTGTTTAGCTTTGTCAGCCAAAAAGGGACTGACAGGTCAGAGAAGCCGCCCGGGAACGGCGACAAGCCGAAGAGTCCCTCGCAAGGCCGTTGGATACGACCGACGCTCCTTGATTATACATCGTAGAAATTTCGTCTGACTATTACTACAATATGATGATATCGTATAGAGAAAGTCTGCGCCGGCTGCGCAATCCGTCTTTCGAGAAAATATGGGCGATCGCCCGAAACTTTATCCCTGCTACGGATAAAGCCGGCCCCATTTCCGCTTCTTCCTCTCTCCCCGACCGCGACCGACACATGCTCACAGACCTCTACGATAACGGCCCTTTACGCAAAACCAAAATCGATAAAACACTCGAAACCATCCCTCGCAAAATCTTTCAGGACGATGTATTCGAAATCATCGACTGGCAATGCGGCCAAGGGCTCCATACGGTTTGTTTCTTCGACTTCCTTAAAAAGAACGGTATCGAAAACCGCGTGCGCAAAGTCACGCTCATCGATTCCTCGCCCGAAGCCCTCGAACGTGCCGTCTGGCACATTAGCCCCTACATAGACGACCCTGACCGGATTTGTAGTGTTTGTAAGCCGGTAAGCGAAGTCCGGAAGAAAGAAATTGAAACTCGACAACCGATTACGTTTCATTTCTTTACGGATGTACTTGACCAGCCGACACTCGATCTCAAGCGCATTGCTGAACTCGTCGGATACGGCATACACGGCAAACATTATTTCTTCTGTATCGGTAACCTCGTTCACAGCAACCGACGCATCGATGCATTCTACCATTACTTCGACTCGCCCGAAACGTTAGCCGACGAGGAACTGTATCCGAATGTCCGCCAACCACACGGATTCAAGATCAAAGCCTTCAAGCTCGAGGACAGCAACTTCAACCTCAAGTATGTCAATTACTATCCGGCAGTGCAATACCACGCCGCCTACAGGCTGGACGCGGTGAAGCAAGCGCTTCAAACGGCCGATTCGGAAAAAACCGAGGCACTCTACCGAAGCCTCGCACGCTTCGAAGTATCGGCTCATTATGACCTCGGCGGATGCGCACGCGAAAATGTACATCCTCTGTTTGCCATACTAAATAACATCGTGACCCGCGGACGGCCGACACAGGCCAGTCCGTTTCTCGAAGAAGCTTTTGCGGAGTTGGGCAACCGCCGCGTCGACCTCGACGGAACGATCCGCTACGACACACGCGGATTACACACCGAAGATGTGTTCGATGCGTTGCACATCATCGATCCTCGCCTGACTCTGGACGAGTCGAATTATAACAGCAAGCTGCTCGAGAGCGATGCCGAAAAGACGTTCATTACCCGGATGGCTCCGCAACCGCTACGCCAGCTCTTGCAGCCGCAACGCAACCTCTATTCACTGACTAAACAAAAAGCATCCCATACGCAGCGAGTCGATTTTGCTTGCGAGTTCCCCTACCCGACCAAAGACGCAAAAGATTTTCGACACGACGGATGCGTCATCGAAATTCATGAGTCGATCCATCATTCCGATATGGAGCAGAAGCGTGCCGACAAACAACGCGCCGACGATCTCTCGGCCATTCATTGGTATTGCCGCCAAGTGCCGGAAGAAGAAATGAACGATTCGCATTTCCGGTTTCTCGGAAGCGAATACGTAGAAACCGTTTTCAAGGTCTTTGACAAACGTTTTGATGACGACTGGGTACGAACACTGCAATATGTCCTCTCACCGATAGCGGTAGCACGCATCCAGAAAATCGTACTCGAAGCTATCATCTCCCGCCGGCTCGAGATCGCACGCGAACCATGGTCGGTGCTCGTCATTGAGCGCGATGTGCCGTGTGCAGCACTCGCTCTGGCCGATCTGAAAGAACATTTCAACCATCTCACGGCGCTGAGTACGGAGTACACGGGACTGAGATTCCCCGATGTGAAACTGACGGTCGTCAGTACGCCCGAATTTATCGACTCGCCGCTGCATGGCGACACCTTACCTTTCTCCGAAATAACAGAGGAACTGCGACGAAAAACGTACGATCTGATCATCGACATCTCTATGCTGCGACGGGCAGATATCGAAAAAATCTCGTTTGCCGACTTTACGGAGTGCCGGAATAAATGTTTTTTCCACGTGCGCTCATCACACTACGAACGCAGCACACGCCGTGTCTATACGAACGGCCGCATTACGTACCGCCCATTAACCGTCCAAAACATACAGGAGCAGTACGAAACTTTACCGGAAACCTCACAACACCTGCGTTACTTCTTGCAACTGCTTTTGCGCAGAAACGATTTCATGCCGGGGACGTTACCCGTACTGAGCCGTATCCTTCAAAACCGGTACACCATTGGGCTTGTACCGACGAATGGTGGCAAAACCGTGATCCGCAAACTAACCGCGATGATGCAGCCCGGCATCACGCTTGTCGCCGTGCCTGACACCGATGCCGCACAAGCACTCCGGAACGAATTACACGATGCAGGCATCGACTGTGTGACCGTGCTCCACACCGGCCTCAACCGTACTGAGCGCGAACGGCGCGAACGGCTGGTAGAGTCGTCCGAAGCGTTGATCATTGTACTCTCCTACGACCAGCTCGGCCGACTCCCGCTTCTGCAACGCTTCGGGTATATGAAGCAGACAGGCGTATACTTCGCTACAGGCATCCTCGACGAGGCGCAGTGCCTCACCGAATGGAGCCCCGACTTTCTGCCCGCTTCACTGCTGGCAGGGAAGATGCTCTATCGCTACGCCCTGCCTCGACAGGGAGAAATAACACTCTTGGGATTGACCGAACAGGCATCGTTCGATATGCTGTTCGATATCGAACAGGCGCTTTTGCCCAACGATACATGGCTGACAGACCGGGATCGGATCGTATTATGCAAGAGCGCAGGGCTACCCGAATCGACCTCTCGGAAAGAGCGTTTCCTCCGTCATTTCTGCGGCCTCGATGCCGAACGTGAATGTATTGAGCAACTGATTGGCTATGCCGATATCACTTGTTTCGAAGGACAACATACGGTACCGGCCAAAGGATGTTATTTCCCGCTCACACTCGAGAATTTGCCGGACGAGCGTATCCTTTTCCTGCCGTATCCCGCCCCACAGCACGAGAACCCAAAGCATGACACACCCGGAAAGAACGTGTCTGTACTCTACGCCAAAGCGCTCTACCGCATGAGCACCCTCGGACTGATAGACGAGATCACCCGCGACGACGCACAACAACGATACCGCATCATCCTTCGAAAAAGACCAACCGGGGGGTATTACGGGCAGTTACGTAATTATTTTCTTCGCTACTACACGAAGAAACGCGCAGAGCAAGAGATGATCAAGGCAGGCAATCTTTCGCGCAAGACAACCTTCCACGACGCCCTTCGTGAAGAATTATGCCGTTGTCTTCTTTACATGACGGAATTTGTCTATCAGCGTATTGCGCAACCACAAGCGGAGATTGACGATACATCCCCCGGCAAAAGCCACTCCCTTGCCTACCATCTGGCTAAAGATACGGAGAACGGCCGAGAGTCGAACAAAGACATTTTATTCCGTTATATGCAGCGGATTAAAGACGAGGAGACGGAGCGAAACGGATCGCCCAACAGTCGAGCCAGAGAGCTGCATGAAGCCGTACGAACGCTACGTCGCTCATTCGAAGGAAGCAACTCAACGCTTTCGCTGCTCAACGCTTTTTGCCTCTTCTATACCGGCACGGACGAAAAAGAGATGCTCGAATGCGATTTGCATGAAAGTTATGAAAACGGCATGATCGGATTTTACCGTTCGATGCCGGATATGGCTGATTTCCGAGAACTGTTTGACGCGTATAATTGTTATATACGAGGCGAGACGGACTATTTCGCCACTACCGGAGACTGGACGGAAGAAGTGCGGACACGTATCGATATTATGCGCGCTGCCGACATCCTCAACCTCCATCTGGCGCAAACGAAGATGATACAACATAAATATCTGGAAGAATGGAAGCAATAGAAAATATCCATAAAGCGTTGCTGCAACTCCGCGACAGCTTGACCCACCTCAACTCGGCCCGCGAGCAAGTATCGCAAGTGACGGCAGAAAGTAAAGAAGTAGTCGATGCGACAGCCCGTTTGGCGGAAGACGTCCGGCAGTTGGCCGAAAAAATTAGCGAAGAAACGCAGACGGTCATCACCCGGTTTGAAGATCGGCTTAACGAGTCGCAGGCGGGACTGACCAACGTGATCAGCGAAGGGAAAGAATTGTTCGCGGCCGAAATTGCTCAGTCACAGCAAGCCACGACACAGTTAAAAACCGAGGTGGAGAAAACGTTGCAGCAGGCGTTGGAAGCAACGGTCCGAACATTGGACGAGGTCAACGACTCGGCACGAAAAAACATCGAAGCGGTAACTGCCGCTTCGAGCGGTGCACTCCAGGAGTTGACAACCGTCTCGACCGAGGCCATTGAGGTGCAACAAACCGAAATTTCGGAAACGATCGAATCCATCTCGGAGTATTGCAACCGTATTCAGACCCTCATCGATAAACTGTCCGAACTCGATTTATCGAGTCAGGTGCTGTCGATCGGGAAACAAATCGATCAATTGGAGCAACGGCAAGATATACAGCGCGAAGAGCTCCGCAGCGAAATGGACAAGGTCAGAAGGAACCAGCTCATTACCTGGGTGCTTCTGCTCATTGCCATCTTTCTGATGTTCGTTCTCAAATAATGTGTATTCAAAAATGAAACTCAAATAAAATAACTATTTATGTCAAAGAATAACATTAACAAAGTACTCGTGTTAGGCTCCGGCGCCCTTAAAATCGGGCAAGCCGGCGAATTTGATTATTCCGGATCGCAGGCGCTGAAAGCCTTACGCCAAGACGGCATCCGATCGGTGTTGATCAATCCAAATATCGCAACGATTCAGACGTCGGAAGGCATTGCGGATAAGGTTTATTTCCTTCCCGTAACGCCTTTTTTTGTCGAAGAGGTGATCAAGAAAGAACAGCCCGACGGGATTCTGCTGGCCTTCGGCGGACAAACGGCGCTGAACTGCGGTACGCAACTGTATAACGACGGTACGCTCAGCAAATACGGCGTAAAAGTGTTGGGAACATCGGTCGAAGCAATCATGGACACGGAAGATCGTGACTTGTTCGTCAAGAAACTGAATCAGGTTGACTTGAAGACGCCCGTCAGTCAGGCCGTGGAAACGATGGCCGATGCAATCCGCGCAGCCGAAGAGATCGGCTACCCGGTGATGATCCGTTCAGCGTATGCCTTGGGCGGTCAGGGAAGCGGCATCTGCAAAACGGAAAGCGAACTGCGCACCCTGGCCGAAAGCGCCTTTACGTTTGCTTCGCAGATTCTGGTCGAAGAATCGCTGAAAGGCTGGAAAGAAATCGAGTTCGAGGTGATCCGCGACAAAAATGACCACTGCTTCACCGTCGTAAGCATGGAGAACGTCGATCCGTTAGGAGTACATACCGGCGAGAGCATCGTGGTAGCGCCGACTTGTTCGCTCCGCGACGACGAGGTAAAGATGTTGCAGGAGATCTCGGTTAAGGCCGTCCGTCACCTGAACATTGTGGGCGAGTGTAACATTCAATATGCCTACAGCTCCGAGACGGGCGACTATCGAATTATCGAAGTGAATGCACGCCTGAGCCGCTCATCGGCCTTAGCCTCGAAAGCGAGCGGTTACCCGCTGGCCTTTGTGGCAGCCAAGCTGGCACTCGGCTACTCGCTTGACCAGATCGGCGAGATGGGCACACAGAATTCGGCCTATAAAGCCCCCGAAGTCGACTATATCATCGCTAAAATTCCACGCTGGGACTTGACGAAATTTGCGGGGGTGAGCCGTCAGATCGGCTCAAGCATGAAATCGGTCGGCGAAATCATGTCGATCGGCAAATCGTTCGAAGAGATTATGCAGAAAGGTCTGCGTATGATCGGACAGGGGATGCACGGATTCGTAGGCAACAACAACCTCACGTTCGAGAATCTCGACGACGAGCTGGAGAACCCGACCGATCTGCGTATCTTTGCCGTAGCGCAGGCGTTAGAAAAAGGATATACGATCGACCGCATTCACGAACTGACGAAAATCAGTCCGTGGTTCCTGCATAAACTGAAAAATATCGTAGATTACAGCGGTGTTCTGAAGCAATACGACCGCATCGAAGACCTGCCGGCCGAAGTGCTGCGCGAAGCCAAACGACTCGGATTCTCCGATTTCCAGATTGCCCGCTTCGTCGAACAACCGAACGACAACATGGAAAAAGGCAACCTCCGCGTACGGGCATGGCGTAAGAAGCTCGGCATCCTGCCCAGCGTGAAACGCATCTACACCGTTGCCTCGGAACATCCCGAACTGACGAACTACCTCTATATGACGTACGACGGCACGGAGCACGATATTCCTTATTATAAGCATGACAAGAGCGTGATCATCCTCGGGTCGGGCGCGTACCGCATCGGCTCGTCCGTCGAGTTCGACTGGTGCTCGGTCAACGCGGCGCAGACGGCGCGCAACCTCGGCTATAAATCGATCATGATCAATTATAACCCCGAAACGGTTTCGACGGACTACGACATGTGCGACCGGCTGTATTTCGACGAGCTGTCGCTCGAACGCGTACTCGACGTGGTCGATTTGGAGCAGCCCAGAGGTGTGATCGTATCGGTCGGCGGACAGATCCCGAATAACCTCGCTATGAAGTTATACCGGCAACAGGTACCCATCCTCGGCACTTCGCCCGTATCGATCGACCGTGCCGAAAACCGGCACAAATTCTCGGCCATGCTCGACACGCTCGGCATCGATCAGCCGCGCTGGGCGGAGTTGACCAGCATGGACGAAATCGACGCATTCATCCGCGAAGTAGGCTTCCCCATCCTGATCCGTCCCTCGTATGTACTGAGTGGTGCGGCTATGAACGTCTGTCACACGAAAGAACAGATGATCGAATTTCTGAACATCGCCGCTCAGGTATCGAAAGAGTATCCGGTAGTCGTGTCGGAATTTTTGCAGGATGCCAAAGAGATCGAATTCGACGCCGTGGCACAGAACGGCGAGATCGTAGAGTACGCGATTTCGGAGCATATCGAGTTTGCCGGCGTCCATTCGGGCGATGCCACACTCGTATTCCCTGCACAGAAAATCTACTTCGAGACGGCACGACGCATCAAGAAAATCAGCCGTAAGATAGCCAAGGAGCTTAACATCAGCGGACCGTTCAATATCCAGTATCTGGCCAAGAACAACGACGTGAAAGTAATCGAATGTAATCTACGCGCCTCGCGCAGCTTCCCGTTCGTATCGAAAGTACTGAAACAAAACTTTATCGACACGGCAACCCGCATCATGCTCGACGCGCCCTTCAACCGTCCCGACAAGACGGAGTTCGACATCGACTGGATCGGAGTTAAGGCATCGCAGTTCTCGTTCGGCCGACTCTCGAAAGCCGATCCCGTGCTGGGCGTAGATATGAGTTCGACGGGCGAAGTAGGATGTATCGGCGACGATTTCGACGAGGCACTGCTCTCGGCCATGATCGCTGTCGGCAATACGATTCCGCAAAAGAATATCATGGTTTCTTCGGGTGGTGCCAAAAGTAAAGTCGATCTGTTGGAACCCTGTCTCTTGCTCGAAACGAAAGGATATACCATCTACGCCACGCAAGGAACCGCCCGCTTCCTGAACGACAACGGCATCCGGGCTACACCGGTCTGCTGGCCCGACGAAGACGGCGGAGAACTGAACATCATCGAAATGTTCAGCCGTCATGCCTTCGATTTGGTCATCAATATCCCGAAAAATCACACGAGACGGGAGCTGACCAACGGCTACAAAATACGTCGCGCAGCGATCGATCATAACATTCCGCTGATTACGAATGCGCGTCTGGCAAGCGCATTTATCCGCGCCATGTGTAACCTCTCCGAAAAAGACATCTCCATCAAGAGCTGGCAGGAGTATAAATAAAGTTGTGCTTGTCAGCACGACTGAAACGTGAAGCCGACCGGCATACAGCGCGAGACGAAGGAAATTCCTGTTGTTTCGCCGTATGTCCGGTCGGCTTCTGCGTTTCCGTATTTTTTCTACATCTTTCCGACAGATAAAAATAATTTTGTAATTTTGAACATGTTTCAAAAACAGCCTTACGCTTCCCGAAAACAAAAACATTGCGCGTAAGGTGTAAAATGGAAAATGAGGAAGACAAAATGACAACAGACCAGATCAAAGAAATTATCCGGCGAAATCAAAACGACATCGCATTTATCGTCGGAAATGGAGTAAACCGATACCCAAACAACCCGAATGCTCTTTCATGGGACGACTTATTGATACAATTGTGGGATAAGGTTTCGTTTCAAACGCTGTCAAGAAGACCTGTGGGTATTTCATTGACGGAATTTTATGACGTCTTAGAACTCGAAAACACACAAGACATTAATCTTCAGAAAGAGGTGGCAGACCTTATGCGAACGTGGCAACCGTTGAATCACCATACACAAATCATCCGTCGCATAAAAGAATTAGATGCCCCCGTACTGACGACCAATTTCGAGGAAACGCTCGCACGAACCTTCGAATATCAGCAGTACAGAACGGAGCAAGAAAGGTTTACGGATTTCTATCCATGGTCTACATACCATGGAACCAAACCATTGAATCTACCGACCGATGGTTTTGGGATTTGGTACATAAACGGTATGATCAACTATCACAGAAGCATCCGACTCGGGCTAAGTCATTATATGGGAAGTGTGGAAAGAGCAAGAAACTTATTGCATAAAAGAGAGGAAGAAGAGTCCTTTACAGGCAAAAACAATGTACAATGGAGGGGTTATAAAACATGGTTACATATTGTTTTCAATAAATCGCTTTTTGTTTTCGGTTTAGGCCTTGAAGAAAACGAAATTTTTTTACGATGGATTCTGATAGAAAGAATCAAATATTTCAAGAAATTTCCGGATAGAAAACATAAAGGATGGTATATCAATAAACGAAGTCATAACGGGACGGACCAAGGCAAGAAGTTTTTCCTCGAAAGAGTTGGATTTGAAGTAATCGATGTAGACGATTATGCTGAGATTTATGAGCATATATGGACATAACAAACGATGAACTAAAAATCGGAAATCATGGAATATCAATCTGAAAAACAAGTGTTTCGTTCACGAATAAGTGTCTTGTTGATCGCAACCGTATTCGCTGCTTTCACATCGGCATCTATATCGATTCTTCGAAACAAGGCGTACACAGAGATGTATGTACTTGCTTGTCCATTCTTGTTACTCGTATTTCTTTTTACGGGAATACGTTATATCATTTCAGGAAATACATTGAGTTTTAAAATAGGTTTTATTTGCGGTTGGAGTGTAAATATTGCCGATATGCTTTCGGTAGAAAGATCCTATAATCCGCTTTCTGCCCCTGCCGCATCCCTCAAGAGATTATGCATACATTTCCCGAAAAACAAGAAATTTCCGTACCTGTTAATCTCTCCGGCAAGAGAACAGGATTTTATAAAGGCCTTAAAAAGAATCAATCCGAACCTTTGCGTTGATTTGCCCGAAAAAAAAGGGATTTGGCGTATACAAGATTGGGATATTTAATTTCCGGATACACATCCCCCTACTACTTTACGTCTTTAACGATCGTTTTACAGCGGTCAGTCGTTTGACCGTTTAGTTGTTTAAATGTTTTTTGTTTAGCAATCAGTAAAAAACAAATCAACAATCAAACAAATCAACATATCAACCACCGGCGCAGAGCTTTTATCCGAACAGCACATACAGCACCGGGATCAGTATACCAGCCAGCAGATACCATTTACCGGTCCCGGCCATCCCTTTCTTCCCTTTAACGATGAATAACCCTGACACGGCAAAGAAAATCAGCGAAAAGGCAAACAGATCGGCCATGACATTCCAACCTCGGATCCGATTGTAATGCAATCTGTTGATGGCATAAATAAACGTATTCTTTTTATGCAGCTCATAATCGACCGTGCCCGTTTCCGAGTTATACACCCCTACGCCACCGTTCAGCATCAGGCGAGCATGTACCTCGTCGATGGCCATGATCTTCTTCAACTCCGGCAGTCCTTTGTCGCTCCAAATCACCGACAGTTCTTCGTGCGATAAACCTTTGTCGAGATGCAGCGTCTCTTCCTGCGTTCTGAAAGCCGGGTCTTTCCCGTCCATGTGATTGAGCAGGAAACCGGAGATGCCGTAGATGAGGCATACACCGACCATCAGGAATCCCAGATCGCGGTGTATGACCCGTAGCCAACGGCTCAGTTTGTTTTTGGATGCCCCTTTCGTGAGACGATGATCTTCTGCCATGCTTACTCAATGACTTCGTAGCGTTCGCCGTCCATGTAGTAAATAGAGTAGTAATCTTTGTTATGCGCTCTCATCCACTCGCGCATTTCGTTGATGTTGTTCAGTTCGGCCTGACACGTTTCGGCCGATCCGTCTTCCTTGTGTTTCTTCTCATTGACTTCCTCTTCGTATTGGTCAATGTATTCCTTCGTCAGGCGACGTTCACGGACAATGCCCGTTATGGCCAGTTCCGAGCCGGTCAGTTCGCGGTTGAATCCGCCGATTTCACCGCCCGCCTCTACACGGAACGACGCGTTCGGGTCATCTCCTACAATAAAACAACGCTTTCCGGAATGCTTGCACGTATGCGTCACAAAACCTCGCACCGTTACGGTCTGATCAACCAAACGGTCGGCCACTTTCAATAAACTGTCAAGCTTATAAACCGGCACTTCGGAAGCATTCGCTTCTACGTTTTCCTCTTGACTTGCGCTCTGTTGTTCAGCCCGCTTGTTGTTACATGCTGCCATCATGAGCAAAGCGGCAGCTAAAAATAAAATCTTTTTCATCGCTTCATCTATTTATTCTGTTTATCATTCATCCTTTTTTCGGCATCAATAACCATGCGACCATGCCGGCAATACCGGTAAGCGCAACAAAAAGTGCAGCAAAGAGCTTATCGTTCCGTCGGGAAGCAACTACGACAAGCAGTGCCAGCAGGAGATTGATCGCCCATGCACGGTATCCGGTACCATGTATCCGGGGATAAAGAAAAGAACTGTCCGATTCGCGGAAAGTCAGATAGCAGGGGAAGAGCCATCCCGACACCTTGTCCCAGCGGTTCGGTTCTCTTGCAATGGCATGTTCGGACACTCTCTTCAAGGTCGCGGTCTCCAGTCCGTAATACCGGCGTCCTTGTGGCATAGTGATAATCACCGTCCAGTAGAGGAGGTTACCCATGACCGTTACCTCGTCGCGATCGATGTCGATCGGGTCGATATCCAATTTCACCGGCACGTATTGTCCTTCGCGACTCTCTAAGATATACAGGCAACCCTGCCGGTCGAACAGAAAGCCGTAGAACCGTTTATTCGACGCCTCATACATCGAAAACCAAGCCATATCCACGTCTTTATCGATGCGTGTATCCTTGACGAACGGACGATTATTGACCATCTTGAGATGATAAAGGCGCCCTTGGGCATCGAGGGTGAAATAGCCTTCGTCATACGGTTTGCGCGGATTCGGATTGCCGATAGCCCAACGTGCGGGAAATGTATAGCCGGCTTTTTCGAGCGCCCGCGCAAACAAATCGCTCTTTTCGCGATTGACGGTATTCGTCTGCACGTCGATAAACTCGACCCTGTCTTTCAGACGAAACACATCGTCCGGCATTTCGAGCCCGACTCGTTTGGGCATTGACTCGAAGAGGATATACAATCCTTTGTCCGGTGACCTTCGCTCTCTCGGAGCATACCGGAAAACAACCGTTGTTGAGCGTAACAAAGGAGGAGTCACAGCCGTTCCGCAGATGCTGTCCGGCAGGCGCCCGTCGGCCATAAGCTGGCGATAGTTCAGGAAAGGCAACAGTGAGTCGGACTGTGCCATCGTATATGTATTCCCGCGAAGATCACGGAGTGGCATTTCCTTGTTCCTGTAATCGATGATGCCCCAATCCTTCATCACCGCACTATAATAGACGAACGGATATCCGTCGGGCGAATCCGTTGCCATCCTGACGAACGAAGGAATAACCCACATCCCCGTAAAAGTGAAGAAGAGCAGAATCGTATAGTAAATATATGGCTTGCGTATCATATAAAATCGTTTTTTTCGAAAGATTATCCGGGCGATCCGTCTTTGAACCGTGCGGCGGAATAGAACGGAAAACTAAGTCCTGCGACGAGTATAAGCGTCAAGCAGGGCAAAAAAGTGATGTAAGCTCCCGATGGAGCGTCCATAAAATAGAGGTACAAGCCCGCCGAGGCCACAAGCGCATTCGCCACGCGACGACGCCATACCGGTTCGAGACAAACCCATGCCGTAAAAAGATAACAGGCAAGCCCTCCTTCGAAATAAGGCAGAAGCTGCCAAGTCACCGCATGCAACATCTCGGCCGCATAATGACGAGACAGTCCGGCATACAGCCCGGCATACATCAGCAGGAAAGCGACCGACAGTACGGCGATGCCATACAGCAACGTTGCGAAGATAATCCTCCACTCGCGTAACGGCAGATGAAGCGTAAGTTTCAGCCGCTTGTCCGTCATCTCCGGGATAAACTGTGCCACCCCGAGCAGTAAACCTGCCAAAAGCGGGAACCATTTCGTGACCGCCGGCACGAGTGACATGTCTTTTAACAAGACAGCCGACCAGGCCTGTACCGCTCCGCTGACACGAAGCGTCTGCCCCATCTGTACTAACGCATACCCCAGCAAGGCCACAAGCAGCAGAAACACAAGCAAAACCGTCCGCCGCGTCTTGATCCATTCTTTATAAAAGATTGCACTGAACATAATCGATTAATATTTTCCGGTTAAACCGATAAACGCATCTTCGAGCGAGAGCTTCTCCTCTTTCACTTCCCTCACCCCACAAGGCGACAGTATCCGTTCCACCTCCTCCTTCGAAGCAAAAGAGTACGTCTCCCACCGGTTACCTGTCTTTTCGGTATGCCACAGCTTCTCGTCGGCCGGTATCTCCTCCCCATCGCAGACGAAGCGGAAACGGCGGAAACGCTCCATGATATATCGGGTCGGTTCATGCAACAGGATACGTCCGTAGTCCATAATCATACAGTCATCAATCAGCATTTCCATATCCTGAATGATGTGAGACGTCAGGAAAATCGTTTTATTTCCGGCCGTAGCGTATTCCTTCAAATATTCAACGAAGAGACGACGGTAACCGGGGTCTAACCCCATCGAGAAGTCGTCCAGAATAAGCAGGTCGGGGTCTTGGGCAAACAACAGGCCGAGCGCCACCTGCGAACGCTGTCCGCACGACATGGTGCTGATTTTCTGGGTCGGCGTGACCTGTAATTTCCGGAGAAGCTCATAATAGGCCTCCCTCTTCCAGTTTGGGAAAAAACGGCAGTAAAACCGTTCGATCTGCTCGATATTAAAGTATGTATGCTGGATATGTCCTTCGAGCAACAGTCCGATACGCGCTTTCGTCGAAGGAGAGAGCTTTTCCATTGTTTCTCCGAAAATACGGCAGACGCCCGAACGAGGTTTGAGGTATCCGTTCAAGATGTTGATGATGGTCGTTTTGCCGGTCCCGTTCTTGCCCAGAAGCCCCAGAATCTTCCCTTGTTTGACTTCAAAGTTCAGATTCTCGTAGATCAACTTTTTTCCGTAGTAGTGAGTGATATTTTCGCAGTGAATAATTGTTTCCATTCAAAACCAAGTGCACCGAGTTAATGAGCCTCCAAAGATACGCAAAACATTTATGATGGTGGGTGCCGTGCAAATAAAAAAGTCGTTCGAGCTTCCCCGAACGACCTTCTATTTTTAACACAACCGGATGGTTAATCCACATTCAGCGTCACACGCTTGAATGCATTTACCGTCAAGTCTTTGTTTTGTTTTTGCAGATACTGTTCAACCGTAAGTTTCGCATCCTTCACGTATTCCTGTTGCAACAGCGTGTTCTCTTTGTAGAACTTCTGCAACGCGCCTTCGGCAATACGATCCAGCAGATTTTCCGGTTTTCCTGCTTCGCGGGCCTTGTCGCGGGCAATCTGTTTCTCCGTATCCAGTACGTGTTGCGGTACATCGGCCGGTGTTACGGATACCGGATTCATGGCAGCTACCTGCATGGCGATCTCGCGAGCCACCTGATGGTCGAGCTCCTGATTGAACGCCACGATAGCAGCCAACTTATTTCCCGGGTGAATATACGATACGGTAGAAGCGCCTTTCACAAATTCGTATTCTCCAAGTTCCATCTTCTCGCCCGTCACACCGACACGGTCTGTGATATGGTTCTCGATCGAACGTCCATCGCTCAGAGCCACCTTCAGCAATTCTTCCTTCGTTGCCGGTTTGTTGCTCATTGCCGCATTGAGAATATCCTGTGTCAAGGCTACAAATTCTGCATTTTTAGCCACAAAGTCCGTTTCACATTTCAGCGCTACGACTGCCGCGAAATCGCCTTTCTCAGTTGCCAATACACAACCTTCGGAGGCTTCGCGATCAGAACGTTTAGCCGCTACGGCCTGTCCTTTTTTGCGAATAATTTCCATGGCTTTGTCGAAATCGTTGTTTGCTTCTTCCAAAGCCTTCTTGCAATCCATCATACCCGCTCCGCTCATCTTGCGCAAGTGGGTGATATCTGCCATTGTTACTGCCATAATATACTTCTTTATGATTAAATTCTAGTCTTCTTCTCCTTCTTCATGTGAAGCTACAGAAGCTTTCGGAGCCTCGTCTTCTTCTTTTCTCGTACGTCTGGCTCCTGTTTTTGCCCGGCGTTCGCGTCTCGGCGTCTCTTCACCGTCTTCGCTGGCGGCCTTTTCCGCGTCTTCTTTATCTCTGGCGGCTTTGCCTTCCTGAAGTCCTTCGTGGATGGCTTCGCAAACTACGCCCAAGATCAAGTCGACCGACTTCGTCGCATCGTCGTTGGCCGGAATAACGAAATCTACATTCGTCGGGTCGGAGTTCGTATCGACCATGGCAAATACCGGAATACCGAGTCGGTTAGCTTCGCGCACGGCAATGTGCTCCTTCATCACGTCTACCACGAACAAAGCCGCGGGCAGACGGTTCAGGTCGGCAATCGAGCCGAGCATCTTTTCCAGCTTAGCGCGCTGACGGGTAATCTGCAATTTCTCACGTTTCGATAAATTATCAAAAGTGCCATCCTTGCTCATCTTGTCGATCGTCGACATTTTTTTGATGGCTTTACGGATCGTCGGGAAGTTCGTCAACATACCGCCCGGCCAACGTTCAATTACGTAGGGCATACCTACCGATGTAGCTTTGTCGGCCACAATCTGCTTGGCTTGTTTTTTCGTAGCTACGAACAGAATCTTCCGTCCGGAACAGGCGATGTTCTTCAGTGCTTCTGCAGCCTCGTCTACTTTCGCAGCGGTTTTATACAAATCAATGATATGAATACCATTGCGCTCCATGAAAATATAAGGAGCCATTGCAGGATTCCATTTTCTTTTCAAGTGTCCGAAATGAACGCCTGCTTCTAATAACTGATCAAAATTTAATCTTGACATTTCTTTTTTGTTGTTTAATCGTTTACATTCTGTTTAACTCAACTGTCCGGTAGTCTTCCGACATTTCTCCATGCAGAAAAAATCCGGACAATTTAGATACTAAACGCCTTTTCTACTTGCAAGCAACTCACAAATAACATTAACGTTTACTGAACTGGAACCGTTTACGTGCTTTCGGACGTCCCGGTTTCTTACGTTCTACCGCACGCGGGTCACGTGTTACGAATCCTTCGGCCTTAAGCGCCGGCTTCGACTCGGGATTGATCTTAATCAAGGCACGTGTGATCGCCAGACGAGCCGCTTCCGACTGCCCCTTAAATCCGCCGCCGACCAAATTCACCTTGATATCGTATTGGCCGTCCACATTCAGAAGGCTGAGCGGTTGCTTCACTACGAATTGCAGGATCGGGGAGGGAAAATAATCGGACAATTCCCGGCGGTTCACCGTAATTTTTCCATTTCCTTCGCTAACGTATACACGGGCAATGGCCGCCTTACGTCTTCCTATTGCATTTACTACTTCCATGAAATTTAGTTAAGTGAGTTTATATCTATCGACTTCGGTTGCTGGGCTTCGTGTTTATGCTCCGAACCTGCATAGACATACAGATTATTGAGCAATTTGTCTCCCAGACGGTTCTTCGGCAGCATGCCTTTTACGACCTTGCGGAACAAGCGGTCTTCTCCTTTCGCCATTAATTGGGCGGGAGTAATTTCACGCTGGCCACCCGGATATCCGGTATGCTTAAAATAAATTCGGTCGTTCCACTTATTTCCCGTCAGAACGACTTTGTCTGCATTGATAATGATTACATTATCGCCGCAGTCAACATGCGGGGTAAAATTCGGTTTGTACTTTCCCCGCAATAATTTGGCGACTTTCGAACACATACGCCCCAACGATTGGCCGGTTGCATCAACAACCACCCACTCCTTGTTTACAGTTGCTTTGTTTGCAGAAATGGTCTTAAAACTTAACGTATCCACTGTTATTTCTTTATAAATTAATACTAAAAAACACGCCTTCACTCCCCCTCCTACCCTTCGGACACAGAAGAACTTAGCAAGGTGTTAAGAACGAACTGTTTGAACACTTTAGATAATAATCGGGTGGCAAAGGTACAACTTTTCTTCGAATACGCAACACACGTTCAGGACTTTTTTCTGTAAGCATTCAAAGAGATGATACCTTTTCGAGTGGAAATCCGATAGGCATCAAAAATAATCCGATAAGCAT
>NZ_JAUMYS010000025.1 GCF_030528505.1 Tannerella sp. | reverse complement strand
ATTCTTACACACCTAAAGAGGGGGTGCCCAAACATTGCATTTTGACACACCCTCTATCGATCGATACGCTCTTCGTTTTCGGCAATCAGCTTGAGCAATTGCTCTACGGCTTCTTCTTCTGGAATATTCTTCTGCACACAGGTCTTCCCTTTATACAGACTGATCCGACCGCGTCCCGCACCAACGTAACCGTAATCGGCATCGGCCATTTCGCCGGGGCCATTGACGATGCAGCCCATGATCCCGATCTTCAATCCCGTCAAGTGAGATGTCGCCGCCTTGATGCGGGCGATGGTTGTTTGCAGGTTATAGAGCGTCCGTCCGCATCCGGGACATGAAATGTATTCCGTACGACTGATTCGGGCACGTGCGGCTTGCAGAATACCGAAAGCAAGGCGATCGGTCACCGAAGCATCGAATCCATCGCTCGTAATCATAAGGCCGTTTCCGATGCCATCGATAAGCAGCACGCCGAGATCGGCCGCCGCTTTGATCTGAAGACTTTCGAGTTCCGTCTCGTTGTAATGACGATGCAGGATAATCGGTGTTTGACACCGGGCTTCTTTAAGATGCAGCGCGGCTGCGCGGGCCTCGTTCACCCCGTCGGCCGACTGATTCTTTAAAACCAATACCGTGGATTTATTTCCCTTGATTTCCGTAATAAACGCAGGAGTCAGATCGGCGATCGTCACCTCCATCAAACGGACATGGCTCGGCGTCGAAGTCTCGCCTGTACGGTAGAGCGGTGTTTCATTCTCTTCGGAAGAGATCCAAAGATAATCCGGCCGATCGGTCGATGAAATCGCGACATCATCCGGATTCCGGCATGAAATAACGACAGGCAGATGTTCTCCCCCGATGATTTCGACGGCTTCCGTCACCCGCGTATAATCGGTGGCCGTACCTTGGTAGGTTTCCGGCATATCGGTGAATTCGGCCTCCCTACAGGAATCTATATGACGTACCAGCTTACGCGCGACGGGTATCTCTGCCTCAGGCGGCTCACTGAGCGATACGCGGATCGTATCGCCGATACCGTCGGTCAGCAGCGCCCCGATGCCTGTAGCGCTTTTGATACGCCCGTCTTCGTCGTTACCGGCCTCGGTCACCCCCAGATGCAACGGATAATGCATGTCTTCGGCTTCCATCGTGCGCACGAGCAGTCGCACGGTACGCACCATGACGACTGTATTCGAAGCCTTGACGGAAAGTACCACATCGTTGAAACGCTCCTCTTTGCAGAGGCGCAGAAATTCCATACACGAAGCGACCATACCTTCGGGCGTATCGCCGTAACGATTCATGATACGGTCGGAAAGAGAGCCGTGATTCACCCCGATGCGGATCGCCGTGCCATGTTCGCGACAGAGATGAAGAAACGGAATGAAGCGGTCGCGTATTTTCTGGAGCTCGGCTGCGTATTCTTCGTCCGTATAGTCTACGCTTCGAAACTTCCGTACCCCATCGACATAGTTGCCGGGATTAATCCGAACTTTCTCGACATGGACAGCAGCCACTTCGGCCGCTTTGGGATTAAAATGAATATCGGCCACGAGCGGAGTCTCGCAACCCTTTTCGCGCAATTTGCTGCGGATAAGACCGAGATTGTGTGCTTCCCGTTCGCCTTGCGCGGTAAAACGGATGTATTCGGCACCCGCTTCGGCCATACTGAGCGCCTGAGCTACGGCCGCATCCGTATCCATGGTCGAAACGTCGGCCATGGACTGGATGCGAATCGGGTTGGTTCCTCCGAGCGGGGTTGCCCCGATCGTTACGACCGATGTATGACGGCGCTTCAATTCGTTTTGTATTTAAACTTCACAGCAGCCAATTCTTCATTGGCCTTGACGATCTTCTTCTTCAAATCTTCCTTATATTCCGTCAAGCGAGTGTTCAGTTCCTCATCGCCGAGCGCAAGCATCTGTGCAGCCAAAATCGCAGCGTTTTGCGCTCCGTTGATGCCTACTGTCGCCACAGGGATGCCGGGCGGCATTTGTACGATAGCCAACAACGCGTCCATACCGTCGAGCGAAGCATTGATCGGTACGCCAATGACGGGCAGCGTCGTCATCGAAGCAATCACACCGCAGAGGTGTGCGGCCATACCGGCGGCCGCGATAATAACCTTGATTCCGCGTCCGGCGGCATTTTTGGCAAACTGTTCCACTTCTTCGGGAGTACGATGAGCCGAGAGCGCATTCATCTCGAACGGAATTTCCATCTCGTCGAGGAATTGTGCCGCTTTATTCATCACGGGCAGGTCAGAAGTACTGCCCATGATGATACTTACAACCGGTTTCATCCGAGCTTATCCGATGAGGTTCCGGTAATCGGCAGCAGAAAGAAGGGCATCCGCCTTGCTTACGTCGTCCGGTTTAATTTTTACGATCCACCCTTTGCCGTACGGATCTTCATTGATTAACTCCGGCTTGTCTTCGAGTTCGGGATTGACTTCGAGGACCTCGCCGCATACAGGCATCAACAGGTCCGAAACGGTTTTTACAGCCTCGATAGAGCCGAACGCCTCTTCCTGAGCCACATGCTCTCCTTCGGTAGGAATATCAACATAGACGATTTCGCCCAGCTCTTTCTGTGCATAATCCGTAATACCTACATAGGCGCAGTCGCCCTCGACACGGATCCATTCATGATCCTTGGTGTACTTCAATTCTGTCGGGAAATTCATGATTCTATTATTTTTTATTGGGTTAATGTTATTTCGCGACAAAGATAAAAAACTTTCCGATAAACGTAATGGAGCGTTCTGTTTTAAATTTCTTTTCGGAGCCGGGCGACGGGGATCCCCATTTGCTCCCGATATTTGGCCACGGTACGGCGCGCCAATCGATAGCCTTTTTCTTTCAGCAGAGCTGAAAGCGCGTCGTCGGTGACAGGGTTCTGTTTGTCTTCCGCATCGATGGATTCGCGCATAATTTGCTTGATTTCGCGTGTGGATATTTCTTCACCGCTCTCGTTACGGGCCGATTCGGAAAAGAAGTACTTCAGCGGATAAATGCCGAAATTCGTTTGCACGTATTTGCTGTTGCTAACGCGCGAGATTGTCGAAATATCGTATCCCGCACGTTCGGCTACGTCTTTGAGAATCATCGGTCGAAGCCTCGTCTCGTCGCCGGTGAGGAAAAATTCGTTTTGCAATACGACGATCGCTTCCATCGTACGCTGTAAAGTTTCTTGACGTTGCCGGACAGCATTGATAAACCACTGTGCGGCATCGAGTTTTTGTTTGACAAACTGAACGGCATTGCGCATCTCCGGACTGCGGTTCGTTTTGTTTCCGGCATAATCGCGAAACATATCGCTGTATTCGCGGCTGATGCGCAAGTCGGGCACGTCCCGCTGATTCATGCTCAGCGTCAGTTCACCGTTGTGATTTTCGACGATGAAATCGGGTGTGATTTCGTTCATCGCACTCTCGGAAGATTCGTTCCAACCGTTGCCGGGCTTGGGATTAAGCGCCGTTATCTCGTGTAAGACCGCTCGCAAAGTCTCTTCATCGATATTCAATGCCCGCTGAATCTTCTCGTAATGTTTCCGAATAAACGCTTCAAAATGATTATCAATAATATCCGCGGCCTGACGGGTATAAGGCGTCTGCTCTTTTTTCTCGAGCTGGATATGCAAACATTCCTGCAAGTTGCGCGCTCCGATGCCGATGGGTTCGAAATCCTGAATGACTTTCAAAGTCGGTTCGATATCGGATTTGCTCACCTCTACGCCGGCCTTAAACATCAGGTCGTCCGCAATGGCAGACAGTTCGCGCCGCAGGTAACCGTCGTCATCTATATTGCCAATGATGTATTCGCCTATTTTCTTTTCTTCCTCCGTCAAATCGCGAAGGCTGAGCTGTTCGACAAGGAAGTCGTGGAGCGAAGGGCCGGCAGAGAAGGGAATGTCTTCGCGTCGTTCGTTTGTGCCGTTCATCACACGAAGCTGGTAATCGGGAATATCATCTTCGGTGAGATAGTCGCCAAGGGTTAAATCGGTTTCGTTTTCTGAGCTTTCATACATGGTTTCATCCGCCTCGGTACCATCGGCTTCACCATCCGACAAAGGATCGCGTCCTTCTTCGAGCGCCGGATTTTCTTCAAGCTCCTGCCGGATGCGTTCTTCCATTTCGATGGCCGGCAATTCGAGCATGCGAATAATCTGAATCTGCTGAGGTGAAAGACGTTGTTGTAAACTTTGTTGTAATTGCTGTTTCTGCATAAAAAAGCATCTGAAAACGTGGGTGCAAAGGTAGTGCAAAAAAAAGAAACAGGGAAAGAACAACGAGAAGAAAGCGGAAAATATGCGTACCTTTGCGGCTCATGAACAGAGAGAAAAATATGATACGTTTCGATGTGACCTTGCTGGGATGCGGTTCGGCGACACCGACCCTGCGTCACGAGGCAACCGCTCAAGTCGTAAATCTGCACGATAAACTGTATATGATCGATTGTGGCGAAGGAGCGCAGCTACAAATGAGGAGGATGCGTATCCGATTCAATCGTCTGACCCATATTTTCATTTCCCATCTGCACGGCGATCATTGTTTCGGACTGCCCGGATTGCTTTCAACGCTCGGAATGTTGGGACGCAAAGGCGAATTGGTGATTCACGGGCCTTATGCTCTCGGAGATTTTATCCGTCCTGTCCTTGCCTTATTCTGCAAAGAAATGGGATACACCGTACGACTGAACCTGATCGATCCCGGGAAGCATGCACTGGTGATGGAAGATCGTTCGCTCAGTGTCTGGTCTATTCCGCTAAAGCATCGCATACCTACGTGCGGTTACCTTTTTGCCGAGAAACCTCGCGAAGCCCATCTGATACGTGAAATGATCGATTTTTACCAAGTGCCGGTCAAAGCGTTGAGGGGAATCAAGCAAGGTGAAGATTTTATCACGCCCGAAGGGGTAACCGTTTCTCACACACGACTGACGCGACCGGCACAACCACCGAGACGTTACGCGTTCTGTTCGGACACCGCTTTTGAACCGTCTATTGTTCCTTATATTGAAGGAGCTGACTGCTTATATCATGAAGCTACGTTTATGGAGAGTGAGTTGGCACGCGCCAGAGAAACGTTTCATTCTACGGCTCGTCAAGCCGCAGAAATTGCCCGTATGGCAGGTGTAAAAAAACTTGTACTTGGACATTATTCAGCCCGTTATGAAGACATTAATCCATTACTTGGAGAAGCTCAAGCCGTTTTTTCGAACACAATTGCAGGTCAAGAAGGTATGATCGTGCAAATTTAACACAAGACCCGCTAAAACCGATCTGCGATTACAGAGCGACTCTTTTGAAAAATATCCCAAACCTGAACAAAGCACAATATTTCATCTCCCCAAGCCTAACCATAAGTTGGGGTAGTACTTTTCCCTTTCTGTTCTTTGAGGCGCAGATACAAACAGGGAAAGAGTCAAGCAAAGAAATATTAAGATTGCATAAATGAAACAATCAGATGAATAGCCAAGGAGTGAAAAGTATTTGCAAACAGGTTTAGTCTGGCGTAATAAGAAATTATTTCACTTTTTTTCGTCGGGCCAGGGGCACGGTTTACCGGTGGCCTTGAACGACGGACGCTGGGCGTCGACGCCGCGTAGATAGGTGCTGAGCTTTTCGGATAAGGCGATGACACGTTCCGGACAGGAGGCGGAGCATTCATGTGTTTCACCGATATCTTCGGAGAGGTTAAACAGTTCCTTCTTGCCGGTCTCGTAGTAATAAATGAGTTTCCAGTCGCCCTCGCGAATGGTACATGAAGGGCCGACTCCCGGCCCGCTGCCGTCCCACAGGTTCGGGCAGTTCCAGAAGAGCGCGCGACCGTCGGAAGGGTTTTGACCTTTCCCGGTGAGGAGAGGGACGAAGCTTCGTCCGTCGATAGGCTGCGCGATTTTATCGTTCTCGATTCCGGCCATTTCGAGGATGGAAGGGAAGAAATCTTCGATGATGAGGTAATCGTCGCAACGGGTTTGAGGCTTTACCTGCCCGGGCCATGAAACGATCATGGGTTCGCGTATCCCGCCTTCGTAAGCCGAGCCTTTTCCGCTTTTGAGGGGAGCGTTGTGGGTATGCAGCGTGCCGCCTCGCCATTTCGAGCCGCAACTGAATCCGCCATTGTCGCTCATAAAGAGAATAATGGTCCGCTCGGCCTCGCCATGCGCTTCGAGCCAGTCCATCAGATCGCCGAGGCTCTTGTCCATCCCTTCGATCAGGGCGGCATAAGCCGCTTCTCTGGGGTCTAATCCTTTGTCGAGATATTTGGCATAGAAGCGCATGTCTTTATCGACGGGGATATGGATCGCGTAGTGCGCCATATAAAGGAAGAAGGGTTGTCCGTATCGCTTCGCCTTGTCGAGAGCGCGGATGGCTTCGAGCGTAAGCGCTTCGGTGGCGAAGATGTCTTTGCCGTGATATTTTTCGAGTCCGGGGATGGCAAAGGGCGATTGCGCGCCTCCATCGGTACGATTGCCGAAGTTTTGTTCGCCGAGGTAGCTGGCCAGTCCTCCGGCCGCGTGACCGGCAATGTTCACCTCGAAGCCGAAATGCGCGGGATTTTCGCCCGGCGTATCGATGGCGCCGAAATGCGCCTTTCCGCAATGAATGGTATGATATCCGTGCTCTTTGAGCAACTGCACGAACGAAGTCGCGCAATAGGTTTGTTCGATGCCCGGCACCTGACAGATCCCGTTCACATTCCATTGCGGAAATTCGAGGACATCGCTTGAAGCATCAGTCGATTGATTGCGATGGAGCGTCCAGTTCGTCACCCGGTGTCGTGCCGCGTTGGCTCCGGTGAGCAGGCTGCATCGCGTGGGCGAACTGATGGCCGAGGCATACGCCTGCGTGAACATCATCCCCTGCCGGGCCAAACGTTCCATATTCGGTGTTTCGTACGTGTCGTTGAACGGGGTACGCTCCGTCCAGAAAGGCAGCGAGGTATCCTGCCAGCCCATATCGTCGACCATAAACAGGATGATATTCGGACGACGGACGGTATCCTGCGTTTCCGCTCCCTGCGCGACAATCGGAAGCAGAGCGAGCGAGATGAGGGGTGCTGTTTTCATTGTGATCATGCGTATGCGCGCAAAGGTAGCGACATCTTCCGGTTTTTCGTTATCTTTGTCGCCCTAATTTTTTGCATTATGACGAAATTTATCGCAGTTATATCATTATTTGTGGCGCTTTGTTGTACGAAGAAAGCGAGCGGAGGAGAGTTTACATCGTATTCGGTGGCTGAGTTCGATGCGTTGCTGAAAAGCAACAAGTCGATTCAGTTGGTCGATGTTCGCCGTCCCGACGAATTTAAGGCCGGGCACATCGAAGGAGCTATCCTGATCGATGTCACGCAAAGCGATTTTCTGGAGAAGGCCGATTCGTTGCTCGACAAGTCGCGGCCTGTGGCCGTCTATTGCCGGAGCGGCAGGCGTAGCCGAAGAGCGGCCGCCCTGTTAGCCGAAAAAGGCTATACGGTGCATAATTTGAACGAAGGCTATCATGAATGGCGTCTTTATCAGGAGGGGAAAAAACCATGAGGATTTTCCCCTCCTCTTTTTTTCGGTCTTAGCCGATCGCTCCGGCCTTGAGCAGGTATTCGGCAATCTGTACGGCATTCAGAGCCGCTCCCTTTTTGATCTGATCGCTGACCGCCCAGAACGTTAATCCGTTCGGATGGGCAAGGTATCATGTCCTGAAAAAGGTTGACAGTTGGACGGCTCTCTCCAAGGGATAGCGTACGGGGCAGCGCGCTGTCTTTCGACTTCTTCAGAGGACAGCTTTTTATTTGTTATTCTGTTATTCGTCATAGCCCTAACCTTGACGTTTCTATATTCTCTCTGTTACGCGCTTTAAATGCGCCGAACGTATATTTAACGGATAATGAGACAAACCGCGTATCATTGTCCATATTCAACTTATAATACTGCCCTCCCTCATCGACTCTGACTCCTTGTCTGCGTCCCTTCAGCAGGTCTTCACTATTCAGATGAATGTCCCATTTTTTTGCAGGTTTCCAGAGTATTCCAACTGACAAGTCATATATTGGGTCGATAGTATAAATACCTTGAATCGCTTTACTGATAAAATACCCGTTTACCTGCATGGACAAAGTTTTGCTTATATTCAGCGTATTATTCAGTCGGATTTGGCCGGCCCATGTGTGCCTGTCGAATGAAACATGAGCAATCTGGCCTTTGTCAATAACGTTGAATCCCGACAGTATCACTCTGGACGAAAGGCGTTTGCCAATCATGAATGGTGCGATAATGAGAAAACCGTACGTATCATGATAATCTAAATTCGATACACGGTACACGGCTTGTAACTGGTCGGGACTTTGAACAAGGGTTTGCCTGATATTTCGAGTACTCCGTGTTCCGAACAGTTGGAAAATATATTTGCTTCTGAAGATATACACTGTGCGAAACATATAATCGTCCGATGGTTTCAACTGTGGGTTACCGGCAATCGACACATAGCTACTGCGGTAAGTCGTTGTTGGGGTTTGTTGCCAATACGAAGGATAACACTTCTCATTCGAAAGTGATAGTTGAAGGACATGAGTGGGGCTAAATCGCCAAGTGAATCCCAAAGTAGGATACCATGTATTCCTATTCCACAAGATTTTTCCGTCGGGATTAGTCATTGCTTTGTGATGTTGGCAGCTCATTCCTGCAGACAGAGTTCCTTTTTTCAGAAAAGAATATGACCAATCACTGAAAATTTCGAGCATTATTTCGCTCTGGGTCTGGTTTATATTTTCAATGGAAATGCGGTCGCGTTCTGTTGTATTCGTGTTTTCTGCAGAACTTATTAGAGCTCTTACGCCATAAGTAAGCGACGCGTTTCGGAACAGTTTCGATTTGTTGGTCAGATAAAAATTCGATTGGTGTACCGATTGAAATGCTCTGCCGTTTATAGTGTACATCTGCTGCCCTCTGTTAGACTGTTGTTGGGTGTTTCTCTGCTTATAAATAAGAAAATCACCTCCTGCAGAGAGTGTACTGAGCATATAGTCGGCAGAGACGACGTGCAGATAACTATTTCCCGACAAATCGTTGTCGCTGTGAGTCATTCCTACGTTCTCAATTATAACGGCACCCGTTCTGTGGGAATCCGTACGGTTTATAGATGTATAATAAGACAAGTCTAAGGTGTGTTTGGTCGAAAAGGAATGAAACAGCGCACACCGTACACGGTGTGCATGATTAAAGCTCTCTCCTTTGTTGTCCTGCTCAATTATGAATGTTGCGGGGGATGTCCCTTCAGTCAGCGTATGGACGGAATACAAGTCTTCTTTTGTGTAATTACCTTTTCGACGAAATTCGTAGTTTATATCAATACTCGTTTTTTCTCTCGAAAAAACGAAGGAGGCACCGGCAGAGGGGGATAGTCTGTAGGATTGGGATATGCTGGAATAAAATTCTCCTCGACATCCTTTCTCTTCAGAGGAACGATCTAAAACGACATTGACGGATGCCCCCCGAACACCGAACGAAGCAGGAGTCACGTATAATATTTCAATGCTTTTCACTCGGTTAGCAGGCATCGATTTTAACATCTGTTTGATTTGCTCTGCAGACATGGAGCTTTTTTTTCCGTTGATAATGATTGAAGTCGAAGGAGCACCAATAATCGAAATACGATCCCCCGATTTATCTAATCCTGGCACCTCTCCGAGCAGGTCGAAGGCGTTTGTCACAGGTTTATTCTTTACAAGCGTTTGTACAGGGAAACTTAATCGACCATCAATGACTCTCACCTGAGGCATTTCGGCTTTTACGATAACTTCATCCAGCAAGAGATTGTCTTCTTCCATAAGATAGATACGCCCCCTTTCGGCAATATAGGGATAATGGACGGTTTTATATCCTACGGATGAAAGCCTTAATATATATAGCTTATCCGGCTTAATGTCTGTGATTTGAAAGTATCCCGTTGAATCCGTAACGCCGCCCCTAACGAAAAGAGAGTCTCCGGCAGACAATACGCTGACGTTTGCGTAAAGAATAGGGAGACCTTTCCGGTCTATCACAATGCCCGAAATTTGCCCTTGTATGTAATTTATCCCATAAGGAATGATAAAAAGAAGCAAACTCACTAATGTAATTCGTATATTCATCTATCTAACTACCACAAACACTTTGAATACAAAAATATGCAAACCTTTGTGAGCGACCTACTATTTTTTGTATAATTATTTTCGACATTGCTAAGTTGCTATAGCTTTTGTGAGCATCAAAACATTTAACACACTAACGATCAAATCGTTTTAATTACAAAAAGAACAAAACTATATACTAATTTAACAACACCTTATTTTCAGGCCAAATTACAGACAAACGGGTATGGTAAAGCGTTCAATATTTTTTCATCTTTCGTTATCTGCTAAAAAATATTAAAAAAAACGATGCATCTCTTCTTTTCTTCTTTGCTTGGCGTTTTCTATTTATCTTTCCTCTATAAATCCCCTTGCTTATCCATATATCCTTAATCATCAGAAGCTATGAAGCTGTCGTAAACTCTTAGTAAGGTGCTCAAAAGGCACATCAAGTTTAGGTGGCATACCTCTGCATGCACCGACTCAATTAAACAATTAAGATGCTTTTCTCTACGAGCTTTCCTGTCTCACACGCACTTTCATTACCAACAGCATTTATTACTTCTTTTACCAAACGAGATGTAACTTGCCACAAAAATAAGAGGCTGAAACAAAGTTGAAAAAAACAGTATCCAACACGGTTTCTCAGTCAAACATTCAAGCCTGCGTACTTTTGTTTGGGTCAAATGAGTGACCTGTTTCTAACATATTACAGATGATTTCCAGTATTTTTCGGGCAATCGACAATAGGACTTTTTGTGAATTCATCCTTTTAGATAAACGATTATACTTTAGTCAAAAAAATGATTTGTTGAAGCAGGCAGCACATCAGGATATGTCCATGAGCATTTGTCAAAAATATTTAAGGCCGGGCACATCGAAGGAGCTATCCTGATCAATACTCGACAAGTCGCGGCCTGTGGCCGTCTATTGCCGGAGCGGCAGGCGTAGCCGAAGAGCGGCCGCCCTGTTAGCCGAAAAAGGCTATACGGTGCATAATTTGAACGAAGGCTATCATGAATGGCGTCTTTATCAGGAGGGTGTGTCAGAACGCAATGTTTGGGCACACCCTCTTTAGGTGTGTAAGAAAGGGTGAAATGCAAGGCGCTAAGGATGAGGGCGAGGGAGCATACTAAGGTATGTGACCGAGCTCACATTCCGCAAGCAACGAAGCAGTTCGCCCGTTATGACACACCGCTCTCTTTTTTTCGGCCTTAGCCGATCGTCCCGGCCTTGAGCAAGTATTCGGCAATCTGTACGGCATTCAGGGCCGCTCCCTTTTTGATCTGGTCGCTGACCGCCCAAAACGTTAATCCGTTCGGATGGGCAAGGTCTTTGCGGATACGGCCTACGTAGACAGGGTCTTTCCCGGCTACGAAGAGCGGCATCGGATAATCTTTCTTGGCCGGATCGTCCTGTAAGACGATTCCTTCGGCACGGGCAAACGCTTCTTTTGCCTCTTCGACCGAGACAGGACGCTCCGTTTCTACCCAGATCGCTTCGCTGTGCGCACGCATCACCGGAACACGTATGCACGTCGCGCTCACCTCGATGTCGGAATGCATGATTTTGCGGGTCTCGCTGTACATCTTCATCTCTTCCTTCGTATAGCCGTTGTCGGTAAATACGTCGATCTGAGGAATCAGATTATACGCAAGTTGATAAGCGAATTTTTCGACCGTCGGCTCTTCGCCTTTGAGAAGCTGCGCGTACTGCTTCACCAGCTCGTCCATCGCGGCTGCGCCAGCGCCGCTGGCAGCCTGATACGTGGCTACATGCACCCGTTTGATATGCGAGAGCTTTTCAATGACGTTCAACGCTACGACCATCTGAATCGTCGAACAGTTGGGATTCGCGATGATTCCTTTCGGACGTGTCAGCGCGTCCTCCGGATTGATTTCGGGCACGACCAAAGGCACATCGGCATCCATCCGGAAAGCGCTTGAATTGTCGATCATCACCGTGCCGTGTTTCGTGATCGTTCCGGCATATTCGACGGAAGTACCGCCTCCGGCCGAAGTAAAAGCCACATCGATGCCTTTGAAATCGTCATTGTGTTTCAGTTCTTTGACGAGATACGGTTTGCCCCGGAACGTATATTCACGTCCCGCGCTGCGTGACGAACCGAACAGTACCAGTTCATCCATCGGGAAATTTCTCTCTTCGAGCACACGAAGGAACTCCTGTCCTACCGCACCGCTTACTCCAACAATTGCTACTTTCATCTTTTTCGTTTTAAAGAATATGGAATGTTTGATATTTTTCGTTGTATATTTGTAACAGAAATCTTCAAATACGGCTGCAAAGATAGAAAAAACAAATACGGCAGACGGTATCTGCCGTATATTTTTCATGCGTTGCAGGCCGAGAAACAAGGAGGGAAGTACGATGAAACACATGATGCTACTCGTTTGCTTGATGCTTATGCCGGTCTTCTTGCGGGCACAAACGTCCGACCCGTCGAAACCCAGCGATGTGCTACTGAACGAAGTAATGGCCAATCCGAAAGGACTGACGGCATTGCCGGAAACGGAATATATCGAAATTTATAATGCTTCGGGCAAAAACCTTTTGTTGAAAGGGTGGGTTTTCATTTACGACAAGACAACGATTGCTCTGCCCGATGTTACGTTGCCTGCCGGCGGATATGCGGTGCTTTATCGCGAAGGGCGAGAGATTGTGATTCCTACCGAGGCGCTGAAGTTAGGCTTAAAAAAGTTCCCTGCGAATCTGGCCAATGGCGGTAAGCATATCGCTTTGAAAAACTCGGAGGGGCATCTTATTCATGCCTACGACTACCCAAAAGCTGTGGCCGGGAAATCACACGAACGAGGCTCGGATAATACGTGGCATCTCTGTACCGATCCGCGCGGAGGTACGCCCGGCATGGTGAATTCGTCGCCTACCTCGCCACCCGAACCGACGCCCCCTCCTGAACCTCCGACACCACCTCAACCTCCGGTCCCTCCGGTTCAGCCCGACCCATCGAAGCCGGGCGATGTGTTGCTGAACGAAGTGATGGCCAATCCCAAAGGACTGACGGCATTGCCGGAAACAGAATATATCGAGATTTACAATGCTTCGGGCAAAAGCCTTTCGTTGAAAGGGTGGGTTTTCATTTACGATAAGACAACGATTGCTCTGCCCGATGTCACACTGCCTATCGGCGGATATGCCGTGCTTTATCGCGAAGGGCAAGAGATTGTGATTCCTACTGAGGCGCTGAAGTTAGGCTTAAAAAAGTTCCCTGCGAATCTGGCCAATAGCGGTAAGCATATCGCCTTAAAAAACTCGGACGGGCATCTTATTCATGCCTACGACTACCCGAAAGCCGTAGCCGGGAAATCGCACGAACGAGGCTCGGATAATACGTGGCATCTCTCTACCGATCCGCGCGGAGGTACGCCCGGCATGGTAAATTCGTCGCCTACCTCGCCACCCGAACCGACGCCTCCCCCGGAACCTCCGACACCACCTCAACCTCCGGTCCCTCCGGTTCAGCCTGAGCCTCCGACACCTGAAGAGCCGATCAAAATCGAGCCCGGTGAAATCGTCGTGAATGAGATTTTACCCGATCCATTCGCCGGCGGAAGCGAATTTATCGAACTTTACAATCGTTCGGGACGGACATTGCCGGTAAACGGCCTTGCCCTTGCGATCCGAAAGGCGAACGGTGAAATCGGTACGCGGTACCCTCTGACATCGGTCAAAGACTCTCTTGCGGCCGACGGATATCTCGTCGTCACCTCAAACCGTAGCGGAGTGACCGACTTTTATACGATTCCTTTTCCTGAGCGGATCCATGAACTCAAATTGCCCATCCTGCATAACAATGAAGCGACGATCGTTCTGTTGCGAAAAGCCGACTCTCTCGTCATCGATAAGGTGGCTTACTCGTCGAAGTGGCATGATGCGGCCATCAGACATATAAAAGGCGTTTCACTGGAGCGTATCCGTCCCGACGGAGCGTCGGAAGAGGCATCGAATTGGACTTCGGCGGCTTCGGAAGCAGGTTACGCGACACCCGGATACAGAAACTCGCAGTTCAGGGATACGCAGACTGACTACTCGCTTGCCATCGAACCGCCGGAATATCTCCATGCTACTGACCGTTACGTTATATCTTACCGAACGGACAAAACAGGCTATCGTTGCCGGGTCGAGGTTTATACACCTAACGGGAAGAGAGTCGCGGAAATAGTGAACAACCAACTGCTAACGCCTAACGGCAAAATCTCGTGGGATGGCGCAGGAACAGACGGAAGCCGCCTGTCGCCCGGCGTGTATATCTTCTTTGCCGAGCTTTACCACTCCGACGGCAACCGCCGACGGGTCAAAAAAGCGTTTCTGGTTCACTGACCCGCCATGGATTGTTTATCGCGGATAATTTCTTCCACTCCGTCCATGATTTCGAACAGCTCCGACACGGTTTCGGCACGCAACATGGCGACCCGTGTCGGTTTGAAGTCGGGGATGCCTTTAAACAGAGGGGTTACGGCCAGATGCCGACGGATATGGAGGATGCCGCGTCGTTCGTCGAGCCGTTCCACGCTTTGCCGTACCTGTCGTTTCAGGATATCGAGATACCATTGAAAGGATTCGGGGCGAAGCAGCTCGTCTGTCTGTAGAAAATGTTTTACTTCGCGGAAAATCCACGGCCGTCCGATACTCGCGCGTCCGATCATCACGCCGTCTACTCCGTAGCGATCAAACGCTTCCTTGCAACCCTCGGCCGACGTAATGTCGCCGTTGCCGATGATCGGGATATGCATGCGCGGGTTTTCTTTTACGGCGCCGATAAGCGTCCAGTCGGCTTCGCCGGTGTACATTTGCGCCCGTGTGCGTCCGTGAATCGTGAGGGCTGCGATGCCGCAATCCTGTAGTTGTTCGGCCAGTTCGACAATGATGCGATGATCGGCGTCCCAGCCGAGACGCGTCTTCACCGTTACCGGGATGTTTACGGCTTTCACGACGGCGCGTGTGATCTCAAGCATCAGCGGAATGTTGCGTAACATGCCCGCGCCGGCACCTTTATTCGCCACTTTCTTGACCGGGCAACCGAAATTGATGTCGAGCACATCGGGGCGGGCGGCCTCGCAGATCTGTGCCGCCTCAACCATCGGCATCACCTCGCGGCCGTAGATTTGTATGGCCACCGGACGCTCTTCGTCCGATACTTTAAGTTTCTCCTCCGTCTTGCTGATCTGGCGGATCAGTGCATCGCTCGATACAAATTCGGTATAGACCATATCCGCCCCGAATTGTTTACACATCAAGCGAAACGAGATATCCGTCACATCTTCCATCGGGGCCAGCATGACCGGCCGTTCTCCCAAATCTATCGTTCCGATTTTCATTTTTATCTCTCCTAAACGGCTGTAAAAGTAATGAATTTAACGCCTCCGGACAAAAACAGCGTGTGTCGCGGAATGTATTTCCAGAGTACGGTCATCAAAATCAATGTTCCAAACGAATCAGATTTCTTCCAAGGCGTAATATTGATAATCCCGCATCAGGGTGCGGAGGAAAGGCTCGTCGGGGAGGGTCGTCTCGATCTTCAGAAAGCTGCGAGCCTGTAGCGCTAATTGATGGATGCGTTGCGGGCGTTTACTGCTCGTGTCGGACAAGGTTTCGGCAATCAGGTTCATCTGCTCGAGCGAGAGGTGCTCGGCCTGCGGAAAGACCGGATGATAGTCTTCCGTCAAATGGCGCAGCTCGTGAAAGATCAGCTGGATACCCCGAAAATCGTTTTCCTTGATCACGAGCGTCCCACCGGCAAGGTCGCCGAAGCGCTGGTTGTTACGTGTCAGGATGATCGGGATCAGTCCGATAAACGACATGTGCAGATCGACAAGAAGCAGGAGCCAGCGCAGCAGGTAGGCGGAGAAAGAAGGCGTACTGCCGTCTTTCATCACCACACGTATGCCTGCTAGCTTTTTACCGGGCGATTGTCCCCGGTTAAATACCTCCCAAAGGAGCGAATAACACAAGGCCGGCAGATAGCAGACGATTATCGCAAGCGACAGAACGAGGTCCAGCTCTTTTATGTCTGTGAAATTGGTATAAATCCTAAATAATAAAGAGATCACGAAGAGGTAAGCGAACAGCAGAAGGGAGTCGATGATTCGTGCCAGGATTCTGCTCCCGATGCTGGCCGGTTCCTGATCGATCTGTACGTACGAGTTCGTGATAATGCTCGAGTATGCCATTCGGTCGATGCTTCTTTGTTTGTTTTTCTCTTACCTTGTCAATAACACAACGCCGCCCATAATCAGGAACACGCCGATCCACCGTGTGAGCGGAACGGTCTCGTGAAAAAAGAAGATCGCGGCCAATGTCCCGAAGATATAGCTGATGCTGATCAGCGGGTAAGCTAATGACAAGGGGTAATGTTTGAGGATATAAAACCAAATGAATGAGGCGGCGACCATCGAAAGACCCGAAGCGAGAAGCTGCCAACTGAGCATGGCCTGACGGAAGAACTTCCATGTCCACGAGAACGCGCCGATGTCGGCCATGGCGAATTTCAGGAAGATTTGTCCTGCCACGAGAAACAAGCACTGCACGGTCGAGCAGCAAAGTAATTTCAGCATGATGACAAGAGGATGAACGAGTGCGACTTATTCTTATAATGGTTGTAGACGAGGATGCGTCTGACGTCGCTCGGAGCCTCTTTGCCTGTGCAGAGGAGGTGCGCCGGCACGTGCCCCCGGCGCAGGCAGGTGGCTGCCACATATACGCCTAACGCAGACGAAGAAAACGACTCGCCGAAGAGGTGTTTGTAGTGCAAGATCGGGAGGTTGCCGAAAAGAGATGCGGAGACGTCGTGATACACGGCGTCGTTTTGGTTATGCGTGTTGATGCCGGTCAACACGGCATCGATATCCGTCGGCTCGCAACCGGCCTTTTCGAGGAGGGTGTCGAGCGTTTCGCGGAGGCGGGCCGTTGTCGGGCGATACATCAGCTCCGCACCGTCGATCCGGCAGAGCGTATGAGCTTGTTTTTCGGTGCCGAGCAGCATGCTGACAGCGGCTTCACCGGCAAAACACCGTCCGGGTTCGAAATCCCAGGTCCCGAGACGATCGAAAAAGCTATAATAATGTTCCGTCAGTTCGTCGTATCCGCCGACGAGCGCCGTCTCGATTTTACCTCTCCCGAATTGCAGGAAGGCGTCGAGCAGCGCATGGTCGAACGATACGCCGCGATGGACGTACGTGTTGTTGTAGCCGTGACACTTCAGGTCGATGGCAACCGTTGCGCTGAGGATGTTGTGCGTCGACTGCATGAAGAACGTCGGTTGCAGGAACTGTTCGTTGTTCTCCATGATGGAGAGCAGGAACTGCTCCGTGTTAGCGATACATCCCAGACCGGTTCCGCTGATGATGGCATCGGGCTTCTCCACGCCCGCATCCTTGAGCGCCAGACGCGACACGACCACGGCACGCTTCAGGAGCGTACACATGCGGCGCGACATCAGGGGCGAAAGATACTCGGAGAATGGCGGGTCGAGAGTAGACACGTACTTCTCGGTGTATGTTATGGGATGCTCGAACCATTCGTCCGAGAGAGGCTGTTGCGCGGAGATTTGCCGGGCTGATTGAATATAGACAGACATGACCGGTTAGATTTTGGATAAGATGATCGCCGAGTCGTTTCCTCCGAAGCCGAACGAGTTGGACAGGACATGACGAAGCGGTTGTTCCGGCTCGGGATTTGTCACCGGCACGAAGTTATGTTCTTCGATCCGGTTGCGGAAGTTCATGTTCACCGGCAGAAAATTATGTTCGAGAGCCAAGAGAGAGACGATGGCTTCGATGCTGCCGGCCGCACTTGTCGTATGGCCGGTATACGCTTTCACCGATGAAACAGGCGGTACCTGCTCGCCGAAGAGGCGCATGGCGGCCAGTCCTTCGGTCAAATCGTTATTGGGCGTACCTGTGCCGTGCGCATTGAGGTGGCCGATGTCTTCGGGCTTCAATCCGGCATCGTCGAGGGCTCCTTTCATCGCCAGATAGGCTCCGAGACCGTCGGGCGACGATGCTGTCGGGTGATACGCGTCGCAGACATTGCTGTAGCCCGATATTTTGCCGATAGGCTTCACGCCGCGGCGCTCCGCCGTTTCGGCCGATTCGAGTACGAGGTATCCGGCTCCTTCGCCCAGATTGATCCCCGCCCGATCGCGGTCGAACGGACGACAGATTTCACGGTCGAGAATCATCAGCGTATTGAAACCGTTCACATGATAGCGCGAAAGGCATTCGCATCCGCCCGCTATGACGATGTCTGCCCGTCCGTCGCGAATCATGTCGCATCCCATCATCAAGGTGTTGGCTGACGACGAGCAGGCCGTCACAACGGTTGAGACCATGCCGAAGCATCCGAAATAATCAGCGATCTGCTCCGTGCACGAGCCGCAATCGTTCAGTTCGATATAAATATTTTTCGAGTCGTTTGTAAGGAAATCGGTGTAGTATCGTTCCGCCTTGTCCATCCCTCCGACGGTGATACCCGAAAGAAATGCGATGCGCAACGTCGCGGAACCGTCAATCTGCGCTTGTTCCATCGCTTCGCGCACAGCCGGGATAGCCAGCAACGACGAACGGATGAACGCGTCCGAGGGCATCAGCCGCGACATCTCGCGCAGCTCACCGTTCGCAAATTTTACTTCGCCCACGGGCAAGCCGGTATGTGTCGTGTGCAGGTATCGTACGGGTCCAACTCCCGTGCGCCGATTCCTCAGCGCCTCGAGCGTCTCCGCCTTACCAATCCCGATCGCCGAGACGATCCCCGCTCCGGTGATGTAAATTTCTTTCCTCTCCATAAGTGGATGTATGACTTTCCGGCTTATGCCTTATCACATTATTGCGTAAAAAACGCAGCAAAGATACGAAAACTCCGGAGAAAGAGGAAAACACCCCAGGGTAAACGCATCAAATTAATTGAAAATGAAAAAAAATAATCATTCAATAGATATCTCAGTATAGATACTTTTAAACGTCTGAACCTGGCGCAAGACTTATAACCAATCTCGTTTTTCTACAGGAAAACTCTTCTTATAACGGCAAAGCATCGTGTAATCCGATACTATCATGATTTTCAACTATCAACATAAATAAACTTTCAACTAGTTTTACATTATTGAAATTTTATTATATAATTGATTATCAGTAATAAATAACACTAAATAATGCTTTCGAAATAAGTTTGTTCACCAACTATTTTCTTCTTTTGGGCGACTTGTTCCCTTTCATCTAATACCGAATCATTCATTACATAATGTTAAACAGCTACGATGACATAAATTTTCGATTGTAGTCTTTCCATTACAATCTTTTGTGCTTCGAATACACGAATAGACCATCAATCAAGTCTGCAAAACTTGATTACGAAAGAAAGAAGTAGGATAATGTATACTAAAAGTATTTCCAAGTTGGTATATAGGTAGTTTCGAACCGGTCGGCAGGTAGTTCTATACCACCCGATGGGTAGCTCCGAACCATAAAGCACCCATAAGAATTTTATAAAGTATATAAAAGGTCTATTAGGATTGTTTTTTAAAGTAGATTAAAAAAGGTTATGTTCAGAATCGGACTTCTATCCCCTACTCCATCCGATGAAATTGTATTAATCGTTCGTATCGACAATGATAGTTACGGGACCATCGTTCAATAAATGAACTTTCATATCGGCACCGAAAATACCTGTTTTTATTCTACGGCCTAATTGTATTTCTATCTCCTTGCAAAACGACTCGTACAACGGAATTGCAATATCCGGTTTCGCCGCCCGAATATATGATGGACGATTCCCCTTTTTTGTCGAAGCATATAAAGTAAACTGACTGACAACTAAAATTTCTCCCCCGATTTCAAACACAGAGTGATTCATCACACCTTCTTTATCATCGAAAATTCTCATATTTACGATTTTTTTCGCCATCCAGACAATTTCCTTATCCGTATCCGAATCTTCGAAACCTACCAAAATTAGTATACCTTTATCAATCTCCGACCGTATTGCTCCATCAATCGTAACCGACGCATGTTGCACGCGTTGTATAACCGTTCTCATATTACAAAAAGTTCTATTCTTTCGCTTATATTATTCCGATTTTTTAAAACCGTTTATTAATATTCCCGCTTTACTCTCTCCTATCAATTCGATGAGTTCGTCCATCGGAGCTTCTCGAATCCGTTTTACGCTCTTGTACTTTTTCAATAACGCTTCTTTCGTCTTTTCTCCGATACCTTTAATTTCATCCAACGCTGAAACAATTTGTTTTTTACTTCGCATTTTCCGATGAAATGTAATACCGAATCGATGAGCTTCGTCGCGGAGATGTTGAATAACTTTCAAGGTTTCCGAATTTTTATCGAGTATGAGAGGAATCGGATCACCCGGATAAAAAATTTCTTCCAACCGTTTTGCTAATCCTACAATCGATATTTTATCTAACAAATCCAATTGCCGAAGCACTTCCGTCGCTGCATTCAATTGCCCTTTTCCTCCATCGATAACAACCAGCTGCGGAAGAGGCGAACCTTCTTCCAGTAGTCTTGTGTAACGACGTGTAACAACTTCTATCATGGAAGCGAAGTCATCGGGACCTACCACCGTCTTTATATGAAAATGACGATAATCCTTCTTCGAAGGTTTTCCTTTTTTAAATACGACACAAGCCGCAACGGGATTTGTACCTTGTATATTGGAATTGTCGAAACATTCTATTTGCATCGGCAGAACAGGTAAATGTAAATCCTTTTGAATCGTAGTCAATAAACGAGTCGACCGTTGTTCCGGATTAAACTTATCCGATTGTTTTAATTTATCGATTTTATATTGCTTTACATTCTGAATCGACAAATCAAGTAATTTCTTTTTGTCTCCTCGCTGTGGAACCGTAAAAATAATACGCTGCGAAAATACACCTTCAGGCATAAAAGGAACGATTATTTCAGATGCATTACTCCGAAATCTCTCTCTCATTTCCACAATTCCTAAACCTAAAAGTTCCTCTTTCGGTTCATCCAGCTTTTTCCGATACTCAATCGTATATACCTGCACAATGGCTCCGTTCCCTATATGCATATAATTAATATAGACGGATTGTTCACTTTCTTCCAATGAAAATACATCTACATTATGCAACATAGGAACAACCGTCGATTTCGAGCGGTAATTTTCAATCAAATCATATTGATGTTTGATTTCCTGAGCTTCTTCAAAACGCATTTCTTCCGAAAGCTTCCGCATTCGATTTAAAAGAAGCGCACTTACCCGCGAACTGTTTCCTTTCAATATTTCCTTTATTTCGGAAATATTCCGATTATATTCTTCTTTGTTTTGCAATCCAATGCAAGGAGCTTTACATCGTTTGATGTGATATTCGAGACAAACTTTATATTTTCCCGAAGCAATAGATTCAGGTGTCAAAGCATGTTTGCACGTCCGAATCGGATACAATTCTTTTATGAGTTGTAACATAACCTTGGCTGTATAAACAGAAGCATACGGACCAAAATACAAATATCCGTCCCTTACAATATTTCTTGTTTGGAATATGCGTGGAAAATATTCGTTTTTAATAACAATGGAAGGATACGTTTTGTCGTCCTTCAATAAAACATTATAACGCGGACGATACTGTTTAATTAAATTATTTTCGAGCAACAAGGCATCTTCTTCCGAATCTACCACAATATATTTTAGGTCATAAATATGTTTGACTAAAACACGCGTTTTCTTATTTTCATGTTCTTTCTGAAAATAAGAAGAAACTCGTTTGCGTAAATTCTTAGCTTTCCCTACATAAATAATCGTTCCTTTACGATCGAAATATTGATAACATCCCGGCTTCTCAGGTATGGTAGAAAGAATTTTTAATATGTAGCTAAGCCTGTCATCCATTCTTCTTTTATAAAATCACGTTCCACGTGGAACATTTTCATATTATCTTCCCAATAGTACTAAAAGAATATTGACGTCACTCGGAGAAATTCCGGGAATACGACTTGCCTGCGCAATTGTTTCCGGATTTATTTTATGAAGCTTTTGACGGGCTTCCGTTGAAAGAGATTGAATCGATAAATAATCAAATTTATCTTTGATACGAATATTTTCCAATCGAGTTACTTTATCTGCAATTTGTCTTTCGCGCCAAATATATCCGCTATACTTTATTCTAATCTCGGCCGCTTCTAAAATTTCATCCCTACGAGAAATCGGAATAGAATCTATTAACTGATTAAATTCAGGTATCACATCTTTTATATCGCAAAATGTAACTTGAGGACGAGTTATAATATCGGCCAATTTATAAGTATGAGGTATCGGAGCCGTTCCCAAAGAAGTTAATGTGTTATTAATTTGAATAGGTGTAACGGAAAAAGAATGAATAAATTCTGTGATTCGACGAATCATTTCTTTCTTCGTTTCCAACAAACCGTAACGATAAGTATCGGCAAGTCCTAATTCGTAAGCTCGTTCAGTAAGACGCAGATCGGCATCGTCTTGACGTAAAAGAATCCGATACTCCGCACGCGAAGTAAACATACGATACGGTTCATCTACTCCTTTTGTCACCAAGTCATCTATCAATACTCCAATATATGCCTCATCACGATTTAAAACAAACGTATCTTCACCGTGACAACGAAGATGCGCATTAATACCCGCTACGATCCCCTGCCCTGCCGCTTCTTCGTAACCCGTAGTACCGTTGATCTGGCCTGCAAAAAATAAATGGGAAATCTTTTTTGTTTCTAACGTATGCAATAATTGTGTAGGATCAAAAAAATCATATTCGATCGCATAGCCGGGACGGTATAATTGTATATCACGAAAAGCCGATATCTTTTGTAAAGCTTTCAACTGAATTTCGAAAGGAAGAGACGAAGAAAATCCATTCAGATAATATTCTTGTGTCGATTCACCTTCGGGTTCCAAAAATAATTGATGTTGTATTTTGTCGGCAAAAGTGACGATTTTCGTTTCGATACTCGGACAATAACGAGGACCTATACTTTGTATCTGTCCATTATACAGAGGAGATTCCGATAATCCTTTACGTAAGACATTGTGACAGGCTTCATTTGTATATAAAGTCCAACAACTTAACTGCTTAAGTTCTCTTTTGACATTGTCTAAATAAGAAAATTTACGAAAATCATTTTCACCTGGTTGTTCGGTAAGTTCTTCAAAATAAACACTTCGAGCATCTATTCGAACAGGAGTACCTGTTTTCATCCGATCGGAAATAAAACCGAGCGAAATCAATTGTTCGGTTAATCCTCCTACAGCCGGTTCCGAAATTCGTCCTCCCGAAAACTGTACACGACCAACGTGCATCAATCCATTCAAAAAAGTACCATTCGTCAAAACAACCGAGTTTGCTCGAAATTCTATCCCTAAGGCCGTCTTTACACCACAAACCCGCCTTCCATTTAAAAGTAATTCACTGACGGTATCTTGCCATATCCACAAATTAGGAAGATTTTCAAGAATTTCGCGCCAAGCTTGAATAAATTTCATCCGATCATTTTGTGCACGAGGACTCCACATAGCAGGTCCTTTACTCCGATTCAGCATCCGAAACTGAATAGCCGTACGATCGGTTACGATTCCCATAAAACCTCCCAATGCATCAATCTCACGAACAATCTGGCCTTTCGCAATTCCACCTACAGCGGGATTGCAACTCATCTGGGCAATTTTATTCATATCCATCGTAATCAGTAACGTGCGCGAACCTAAATTCGCAGCCGCAGCCGCAGCTTCACAGCCTGCATGACCTGCCCCCACTACTATCACATCATAATCGAATCTCATCTACTACTTAGCTTGATTAAAAAGAGGTGCAAAGATAATCAAAGACATACACAAATAAAAAACTCTTCAATAAATCGGTATTGGTTCATTTAATTTGAATCAATAAACAAACATTTTTGAATCGATAATTGTTATACCATGGTAAAACAAATTCAAAAAACAATTATTTATTTATTTATTATACTTAGCGATAAATGTAAGAATGAAAACAATATATTATTTGTTATTTATACTCAGCTTTTTCATATCGGTAAATAGCGCCATAGCACAAACAGAGAATATCAATACAGACAGGCCTGATCAAAGTGACGGAGTATATACAATCCCCAAAAATACATTTCAACTTGAGAACGGAATAACCATAGCTAAACAAACAGTTATAAATAACTTAATGTTACGCTATGGATTGACCCGTTCAACTGAAATACGTCTGTCATTAGATGCAGGTAAAGAATTTGAAAATAAAGGATTACAAGCCGTTTCACTCAGTTTTAAACAAAGAATCATTGAACAAAAAAAAATCATTCCGGCTATGACGCTTGTCGGATATGTAGCATTTGAACAACTTGCAAGTAAAGATTTCAAAGGAAACAGCATACCTTTTGAAATCAAAATGGCCTTCGAAAACGAAATCAATGACAAATTTTCGATCGGATATAATATAGGTACTTCCAATCAATTCAAAAACTTAAACTTATCAGCAGCTCTCGGATATAACATAACAGACAGAATTTTTACTTTTATTGAGTATTTTTCTACTCTTTCGAAAGATGGAAACGAACATAATATAGATACAGGAATCTTGTATATCCTCAATCCAAAACTACAAATAGACATCGCCTACGCGCAACCTCTTCACGGTTTAGATAATAAACCTTTCGGTACGATTGGAATTTCTTATTCCTTTCGATAAACCGAAAACAATAAAAATAATCCGTGATAAACTATAAAATATTTATAATCAATAAAAATATACTAAAATAACTTCCGAAATACCCCTACCCTATTCGAAACATCAATATTCTTTTCTGAACCTACCTATACAATCTATTACTTCACTTAACAGAGAAGATAAGTACTTAACATTTCATCAAGTCCTTCCCAAACACGTTCGGTCGTTAACAATCCGAAGCGTTCTTCTTTTGTCATTGTTCCGTCATCGGGAAGAATATCATCCGGACTTATGCCTTGAAAACGTACATGATGTCCCGGAAGCCAAAGACTTTTACGTATTCCGGGAGGATAAATAGCAAAAGAAGGTATATCTAAAGCCTGAGCAATATGACGAGGACCTCCTTCATTTCCAAAAAAGAAATCGCAAAGGGACGTAAGGGCACGTAATTCCTGAAGCGAATTCGCTTCAATGTTCATAAAAATATGAGGATCTCTACCTAAATCTTCATATAATCGATTACAAATTCCTTTTTCACGTTCACCAGCATAATTAAAAATGATTTGCGGATGATATCTTTCGATCATTTTTTCAATCATTACCTTCATACGTTCCATATCCCAGCCTTTTCCGACGATGCGAGTAGCAACAGCCGCAAGAACTATAGGACGCTTAAAATCGATTCCCTGACGCTCCATATACGAACGGTAAACCTCCTTCTCTTCGTCGGGAACAAACAAACAAAACGAACTGTCATATTTGACTTCAGTAATTTTTTCCAAAGGTTCCAACAGTCTTAAATTACATTGTACCATATCTAACGAACTATCATCCCGATTAGGTACTCGATAATTATTCAGAAAAAGACTGTAGGCTTTCTTTGTTCCTATGCGAAAAGGCGTATGTAACGAAAAAAGACTGAAAAATAAAGTCTTCACCGTAGCACGCATATCGATAATCACATCATAATGCGTCTCACGCATTAAACGACGGACACGTTTTAAATACTTCAGTAGATTATGGTTTTCTTCGTCACTGAAGGTAATAATCCGATCTATATCGGGATGACCTTCATACAAAGAGGCTATATTGTCATTTAAAACAAAATCGACCTGAACTCCGGGAAATGTTTTTTTCAAACTCTTGCATACCGAAACAGCCAAAACAGAATCTCCTACTCGTCGGAAACGAATCACCAACGCTCTTTTAATCGCCATTCGTGATCTCATTGCCGAAGTTCACTTCTTACTATATAAAACAGGATTAAGCGACGGATCGTTATACATCTTCATTTGCTTATAAACTTTCATATATTTCCGTCCCTCGCTGATATCTTTTAACAGTTGATCTAATGCCGTTGAAAGATCTTTCTTCTGTTCAAGCAATACCGCCAGTTTCCGGCGACAAGCATCAAGATGATCAGCCTCAGCATCTGTACGATCAGCCTCAGCTTTCATATGATAAATCTTCAATACCAGAATCGAAAGACGATCGATTGCCCAAGCGGGACTTTCCGTATTGATAGTCGCCTCAGGTAATACACAAACATCTTTATATTTATCAAGAAAATAGCTATCAATCCGTTCGACTAAATCCGTTCGATCCTGATTGGATTTATCGATTCGGCGTTTGATAACCAGCGCTTCTGAAGTATCTATATTCGGATCACGAATAATATCTTCGAGATGCCACTGTACGGCATCGATCCAATTCTTCAAATAGAGATACCATTCAATTTTTTCTTGCGAGTAAGGATTTCGAATCATGGCATCCACGTCATCTGTTAAGTGGTAATCGTTTGTAGCCTGTTCAAAAATCGGATAACATAGTTCACTGAAACGTTCCATAAACATAAATTTTTAAAGTCCACAAATATACGTAACTCTTTCCGATATGCAAATTCCGTTCTTTTGATTACAGCAAATCGACACGAGGCAAAGAAGATTTCAACTACTTTTTGTGGGTATATACATTAGATTAATTTTTAAAAATCTATAATGATATAGATAATAGGCTGTTTAAAGTGTTGAAATTTTTTTCGATGATTTTTTGTATTTCATTATTTCAAATGAATAGATCGTTTTTTGAGTAAGATATAAACAGTTTAAATAATTGGTATACAGAATTTTAAAATATATTATAAACAAAGTTTGAAAACTTTTTCAGGGGATATTTTCAGACTGTAAAAACCGTTTTTTTGGTGGATTTTGTCGTTTGAAAAATACATAAAAGAATTCGTATCATTTTTTGGGGAGGTAAATTTGATGTCTGTTTGAAAACAGCATGAATGAATCAAATTCTTTTTTCCGTTTTTATAAACAACTTTTTCCTGAGTTTTCAGCTTCCTTCTTTCTTTTCAAAATGGCTGATAAAAAAAGGAGGTGCATCGTGCATTACGACACACCTTCAATAAAATATTGATTTTAAATATATTTTTTAGTTGAAAATGTATCTTATACCAATTTGCATTTGCCAGCAGTTCGAACTGTTCAGATATGGTTCGTATGTATTGGTATAAAGTCTTTTTTCTTTGTTTATCGTATTATAACCCATCGAATATGTCGGTGTACCTTCAACATTTTTTCCTTCATATTTCAGTATTTTTCCAAAGTTAGAAGGTGAAGTCGTTTTTGTTACGCCCCATGCACTGTTGAGTAAATTACCGATATTCAACATATCGAGAGATACTTGTAAAATATTTACAGATTTTCTAACCTTCATTTTAAAATCTTGAGCAATCTTTAAATCGAACCGATGGATCCATGGCAGGAAGGCACCATAAGCTTCTGCATATTCTCCCTTATGTTTTTTAAGATAGCTGTCTTGTTCTATGAAATTCCAGAAGGCATCAGCTTGTTGAGCTGCAGTGAAACCGTTTTTATCCACAAATTTCAATTCTTCTTTCGTTTTTGGGATGTAAATCAAATCGAATGAATTTTTATCTCCGTTCATATCATTGCTGTAATAGTAATTATATGATCCTGTGGAGAATCCTGCATAATAAAGACCTACTGAAGTTGCAAAATTTTTAGCGTATTCTTTTTTGTATGTAACCGAAGCTATCAGTTTGTCGGGTGTTAAGTATTGTGAATTATGTAGCAGAGCATTATTCGGACCGTCTATACTGTATAAATTCTGCCATGCGGAATAAGCCTGACTACCCGGTAAACCTGTGATTTCTTTTGCCCATTGATGCGTGTAAGAAAGCATAAGATTCAAATTTTTTATCGGTTCAGCCGTTACCATTGCATTGACGGAAGCACTGTAACCTTCTTTTGAGTTATCGAGGATGATAGCACCTCCGGTTACGTTTTTATCAACAAGGTAATTTTTTGTTGAAGATGTTGTATAATCCAAACGATTGTCCGGACCTGAGAAACGTTCTAAATTCCCATTATTTACAATGTTCCAATTACGCATTACGACAGCATTCAAATCTTTATTATACATTCCTTCGAGTGTAAATGTCATTGGAAATGAAACGGGTAAAGTATAGTCGACAGCTAGTGTATTTTTCCACACTTGTGGCATTTTAAAATTGTTTACGATACCGACTACTGTTGCTCTTGAAGCCGTTGCGTCAGAATTCCCATAAATGGAAGTAGTAGGAAGATTTAATGTTTGAATCATCTGATTGACGTCTGTCAGCATATTATTTTTAAATTTTTCAAGTGTTTTTGCTTCTGTAATGCTGACCGTATTTTGTATCATGGAACCGTTTGTCGGCATGTTTGTAAGGAATACCAATGGAATACGTCCGGTAAATACACCCGTTCCTCCACGCAGGACCAGCGATCGATCACCCATGAGATCGTAATTGAAACCTACACGGGGCGACAAAAGTAATGCGGCATCCGGCCATTTGCCCGTATTTACACGCGGCGATTTAAACGATGAATAATTTGGATCATTTTTGGCAATGAAATGATCTTTCCAATCGAGTTTCAGATAAGCCTGATTCGTTTCGATATTAGTCGTAAAGTTCAATATGTCGGCACGTAGACCATAGGTAAGTCTGAAACGATCGGTAAGATTCCATTCATCTTGTAAGAAAAGTCCCGATTGAAGGAAAGCTACTTCAGCAACAGGATTCGTTTCTCCATTGTATCCGTAAGTTAATCCGAAGGCAATAGGAGCTGCACCTTTTTTGAAATCGTCGAATGATTCATATTTATAATAGCCTGTTCCAAAACGCATAAATGAATTTCCGGCTTTTTGGTATTCGATATTCAAACCACCGATTAATTTATGCTTTCCTAATGTCCATGTAACATGGTCTTGTAAATTAACTACATTGTTTTTTACTGCATTATTCCATGTAAAAAGTTCGTATCCGGCAGACATGAATGCATTTCCGTTACCATCCCAAATATCAATAAAAGGGAATGGAGAAGAGTCTGAACTCCGTTCGTCTCGAATGTCAGAATACGTAAAAAGTAAACGGTTTGTCAAATTATTGCTAAAGCGACTATTTAATTCGCCTGTGACAGACCATACATTGTTTTCCATACCATAACATGCATTACGGAAAGAAAAAGCCTGATCAGAAATACGATAGGATGTAGCGCGTGAACCGACTGTAGAAGTTCCGTTCGGAACGTTCATTGTTTTATTTGTCGTGTAGTTGAAGCGAACGCTCAGTTTATGAGAATCGTTGATGTTCCAATCCAGACGAGCCAATGCTTTATAATTTTTCGTACCTCCGTCGCTGAAGTCTGTGTGTGAACCGGCATTATATCCGTATTTGTCACGCAGGATGGTTGAAAATTCTTCCATTTCGGCAGCTGTAACACGCGAAATTTGTGCTGCACCATTACCTATACCATCAGTTGAAAGGCGATACTTCGTAATCGGTTCGGGTGAATTTTCATATTCACCGTTGATAAAGAAGAACAATTTATTTTTGATAATCGGGCCTCCGAGTGTAAAACCGTAAGTTTCGGTACGTTCTTTGGCTCTTTCTCCCAAATCGTGACCATTTACTTTATTACCACGTAAGTTTTCGTTCCGTTGATACGTATAAACCGTTCCTTTGAAGATGTTTGTACCTGATTTTGTAATGGCATTGATTCCACCGCCCATAAAGTTTGTTTGACGTACGTCGAAAGGTGCTACAACAACTTGTAATTCTTCGATAGCATCGAGTGAAACGGGATTTCCTCCTCCCGGAAGACTGCTCGAAAGCCCGAAATTGTTGTTCAAGTTTGCACCGTCGATTGTAAACGTATTTGTTCGTCCGTCACGGCTTGCGATAATCGTTCCACCACCTGAATAGGGAGAGAGGCGTGTGAAATCGGTCAGACTTCGATTAATGGACGGAAGAAGTTGTAACTGACGATTCGAAACGTTTGTGGCTGCTCCTGTTTTCATTCCTGTAAATTTAGATGAAACAGCTGTTACCATCACTTCGTTGAGTTCTGTCGTGTTTTCACTCATCACTGCGTCGAGTACGAACGTTTCACCAAGTTGTAAGTTAATATCTGTATATTCTAATGTTTGATAGCCGACGTACGACATCGATACTTTGTATGGTCCTCCGGGACGCATACCTTCAATAACATATCGCCCTTCTACATTGGTGATTGCACCGTACTTCGTTCCCGAAGGTTCATGCTCCGCCACAATTGTGGCTCCGATAAGGGCTTCGTTATTTTCCGTGATTTTTCCGCTGATGGCGGATGTTGTGATCTGAGCTGTTGCTGAAATAGCAACAAATAAACTCATGAGAAGAAATAGATAAACCTTTTTCATAAACAATAAACTTCTTTTGTGTGTAAATATTTGATTCTGATAATAATGTTGCTTATAATGTTATTTATTTAATTATTGAGTGTTTTATTATTATTTTTCAATGATTTCCGTACGCGGATGTTGCGGTACAATTTGTTTTTTGTTTCGGATATATTCCACAGTTGTTTCCTCCGATGTTTTATTGGTGATCTGCGGCGCTTTTTCATGATCATACGTATAAGCCGATGCGAGATAATCATTGATCCCGACTCGGTAATACTTGTTTTCGTTGAGCGGTTTTCCGTTTGCCATTTTCATTTCGATGCGTTCCGCTTCGCCGTCTTTTGTGAAAATTTTATACGTCATCCCCGATACGAACAGATCGGCACGCCTGTTCTTGCGTTTATGAGAATTTTTGATGAGTGAACGGATTTCGTTCGGTTTCATTTCGATGATCACGATACGGTTGTTAAAAGGATCCAGTTCATAAATTTTACCCATGGTAAGCTCACCTTTTTCAATTCTCCCGATGCGTACTCCACCGGCATTTTGGAAGGCAAAATCCGTTTGATGTACGTTGACGATAGCATCCGTCATCAGGTTGCCAAGCGCTTCTTTCCCGTCAAATTGTTTACCTACTTCTCCAATGATCTCGTTCATCGGTGATTCGTCGCGGTATTTGGTGATCAATGCTTTGATGGATTCGTCTTCGTCACTCAATTTGGCCAGATTGATTAATTCGTTTTTTCTTTCGACTACTTTACCGTTTTTGACCGTAATCGTTGTTTTCCCGATGTATTTCAGGTATTCGTTTGCCTGTGTGATCAAGACGTTGTTTACGATGATTCCCGTGTCGAGTTTCGTATGCGTATGTCCCCCTACAATCAGATCGAGTTCGGGCATACGTTCGGCAACTTGTTTATCCGTATCGAGTCCCGTATGTGTCAAAGCGATAAACACGTTACATTTATTTCGCATCTCGCGCAATCTATAGAGCGCTTCGACAGGGTCTGTAAACGTGATGCCTTTAACTTTGTCGGGATGTGTGGCAGGAATGAGTCGACCGTTTACGTTTTCGATTTGGACGGCTGAAATGATTCCGATTTTCACCCCGTCGATTTCGATCATGGCCGAAGGTTCGGGTTGTTTGATGCAAAGGCTGTCGCTCACCGTCATATTGGCACAGAGGAACGGAAATTCGGCTTGAGCGATACGGTCGCATAAAATTTGTTGACCATAGTCGAATTCGTGATTGCCGAATACCGTAAAATGGTATCCGATACGGTTCATCAGGTCGATTATGGGGAAGCCGTTACCATATTTCGGACAATAATCGACGATCGGATTGCCCGAGAATAAATCGCCTGCGCTTAATACCAATACATTCGGATTCTTTTGTTTTTCTTGTTCGACGTAAGCCGCTACTTTCGCGTAATCATCGATATGTGCGTGCATATCGTTTGTTGAAAGTATGACAATCTGCTTATCCTGTTCCTGGCATGCTACGAAACAGAACAGTATTGTCCAAAGAGTGAGTTTCTTCAACATAAATTCCGTTTTTTTATCTTTGGGGCAAAGGTAGTATATTTTATATTACATTAGTGTTGCTTTGCTGTTTTTTATTGTTTACGTTTCGTATCCTTCCGAAAAAACTTATCTTTGTGCGAGGTAGTTCTTTAACGGATAAGATGTATGAAGATCGGTATTCTTTCGTCGGGTGGAGATTGTCCCGGCATTAATGCGACGATTCGCGGAGTAGGCAAAACGGCTATTATGCACTATGATATGGAGGTGATAGGTATCCATAACGGCTTTACGGGGTTGCTTAATCGCGATGTGGAGGTGTTCACCGAACGGACGCTTTCAGGTATTCTGAACCTGGGAGGGACGATTCTCGGGACTTCGCGTGAGAAACCTTTCAAAAAGATTATTCAGTCCGGCGACAATAAAAAGCCGGAAATCATCCGTCAGAATTATATCGATATGGGACTTGACTGTCTTATCTGCATCGGCGGAAACGGTACGCAGAAGACGGCCAACAAACTTTCCCAAATCGGTCTGAATGTGATTGGAGTACCTAAGACAATCGATAATGATATTTACGGCACGGATATTACGTTCGGGTTTGATACGGCGGTCAATATTGCAGCCGAAGCCATCGATCGGCTACATTCGACAGCCAGTTCCCACAAGCGCGTGATGGTGGTCGAAGTGATGGGGCATAGCGTCGGATGGATTGCGCTCTATGCCGGGATGGCAGGCGGGGCAGATATTATCCTTATTCCCGAATTGGGTTTTGATATTCATAAAGTCAATGAAAAGATATTGCACCGTTTGCATCTCGGCAAACCGTATTCGATCATTGTGACGGCGGAAGGACTGAAGACAGACCGTCCCAGTCCCGCCGATTATATTTCGCATGCCGTGGAAGAGGCGACAGGTATCGAGGTGCGTCAGACCGTACTTGGATATATTCAGCGCGGTGGAAACCCCTCGCCGTTCGATCGCAATTTGGCTACACTTCTTGGCGGTCATTCGACCGAGCTTGTGGCTCAAAAGCAGTTCGGACGTATGGTCTGCTTAAAAGACGGGAAAATCGGCTCTGTGCCGCTCGCTGAAATTGCGGGAAAGACGAAGCGCGTATCACCCGATAATGATCTTATTAAACAAGGGGAGCGTATGGGAATCTCGTTCGGAGTATAGGTGGTTGATTTTCGAAAGTATTTTTTGAGGAGATAAAAGTAGTAAACGATAATTAATCCGTATTTCTTGTCGTTTTTTTTTCGCGGAAATTCAGCTTTTTTCTATGTTTGCAGTATGTGTAAGAAATATCTTCCTGTGGGTATGAAAGAGGCGGTGACTCATTGTCTGGATTCTTTCGTACCGTTTTATTTATACCGTTTGCCCGAGCGGGAGGGAGGACGGCTGGGTTTCGGAGTTTCGCTTAGCGGACGAATAGAGCGTAAGACGGCGGATTTTTCCGTTCCCGGTTTTGTTGCGGTTCCTTTCGATTCGGAAGAAGAGGCTTACTTTATTCCGGGGGAATTCGAATGTGGGGGAGATTTGACGGATAAGGCGGTGCGGGATTTGAAGAATGCCGTATTCTCCGGTATCCGTATGCCTTGTCCGGAATCCGGAGATATGGATAAGGAAGCTTACCGTACGGCTTTTGAGGAGATTATGCGCCGGATAGATTCCGGGGTATTGGAAAAGGTCGTTTTATCCCGCACCTTGACCCTTAAGAGGGACGATTCCGGATTCTCCGACGTTTTTTCTTATTGGGAGTTGCTCCGGAAGGCTTATCCCCATGTTTTCGTTTTTCTCTATTTTATTCCGGGAAAGGGAGTATGGGCAGGAGCGAGTCCGGAACTCCTGTTGGATTATGCGGAAGGACGTGTAAAGACCATGGCTTTGGCCGGAACCAGGCCCGTATCTTTCGAAGGCGAGTTGCTTAAGCCGTGGACACAAAAAGAGATAAAAGAGCAAGGAGTAGTCAGGGACTATATCCGGGGAGTACTTGAAACCCGTTGTCGCAGCGTAGAGATGTCGGAGACCCACACCTTTATGGCCGGTAATATTTGCCATTTGTGTACGGATTTTACGGCTTTGACCGGAGACGGCTTAGAAAGCTTGCTCAAGGCGCTTCATCCTACCCCGGCACTCGGCGGATTCCCCCGTGAGGAAGCTTTGGCGTGTATCCGGGAGGTAGAGGTGCATGAACGCAAATTTTACGGAGGATATTTGGGGCCTGTGGGTAAGGATGTTGCAAGATTGTATGTGAACATCCGCTCGATGGAGCTGTTTCCCGGGGCATTCCGGCTTTATGTGGGAGGAGGTATAAACGGAGATTCGATATTCGAAGACGAATGGGAAGAGACCTCGGATAAGGCGGCTACTCTTTTGAATGTGCTTGGAATACATTCCGTCGCGGATAAGGCGAATTTTAATGATAATGCAAGATGATGGATTCGAATTATTCGGATAAGAAAGGCGTAAGCGTATTGATGGATTTATTCGAGATGAAGGGCATACGTAAACTCGTTATGTCGCCCGGTTCGCGAAATGCTCCTCTTCTGTTTTCTTTCTCCCGGAATCCCGCTTTCGAGAAATACGTGATCGCGGATGAGCGTTCCGCCGGTTTTTTCGCTCTCGGATTGGCTTTGGCTTCCGGTGAAGCCGTAGGATTGGTTTGTACTTCCGGTACGGCCATGTTGAATTATGCTCCTGCCGTTGCCGAGGCTTTTTACAGGGGAATTCCTTTGGTTGCGGTAACGGCCGACCGTCCCGCCGAATGGATCGACCAAGACGAGGGACAGACGATTCGACAGGAGGGAGCTATGGCCGGTTTCGTTAAGTCGTATTGCAGCCTGAGAGCGGAATTCGATACTTCCGCCTCGGCATGGTATGCCAATCGCCGTTTGAATGAGGTGTTGAACCATGCGCTGATGCCCCGGCGAGGACCCGTACACATCAATATGTCGTTTTGCGAACCGCTATACGGGACTTCCTCCGGATATTCCGGAAAAGAGCGGGCGATAACGTTCGTGAGGGAACGGCAAGAATTGCCGGAAGAGGTATGGGATATGCTCGTAAAGCGGTTTTTGGAAGCTCCCAAAGTGATGATCGTCGCCGGTTTTTATCCTCCCGACGAAGACGTGTCCGCCGCATTGCAGGATATATGCAAATTCCCCCATACGGTTTTGTTTGCCGAGAGTCTCTCCAATATCCGTACGGATACGGGGATAGGTACGGTAGACCGGGTATTGGCCGCAGCCGGAGAAGACGAATCGCTTTATCCGGAACTCCTTATTTCTTTCGGAGGCTCATTGGTTTCCCGTATGTTGAAAACTTTTTTACGTAGGGCGAAACCTTCGGAGCATTGGGGGATAGACGAGAGGTTTCCGGCTCCGGACACTTTCTGTGCGCTTACCCATCATATATGTACGGGGGCTTCGGGCTTTTGGAAGGAATTCGCCGGACGGTTGAAAGATAAGGCACCGGAGTCCCTCTCACCGGAAGGAGTTTCCTACGCCGGTTCGTGGCAGAGGGTAAAACGGAAGGCAGAGCTTCTGCACCGTACCTTTATGGCGGATGCGGGATGGAGCGACCTCAAGGCTTTCGAAGTGATTTTACGGCATATTCCCCATGATGCTGCTTTGCATGCGGCTAATTCCACGCCCGTACGTTATCTCCAATTATTCGAACACACGCATTATGCGGGAGGAGAATGGAGCAATCGGGGAACCAACGGAATCGAGGGGGCCACTTCCACGGCAATGGGGTTTTCCGAAGTATATTCCGGGATCACCGTTTTGATTACGGGAGATCTGAGTTTTATGTACGATTCCAATGCTTTGTGGATGCCTTATGTAAACGGGCGGATGCGGGTGATCGTGATGCGTAACGGCGGCGGGGGGATATTCCGTTTTATTCCCGGGCCGGATTCTTTGAAGGAATTGGAGACCTGTTTCGAGACTCCGCTCGAAGTTCCCGTAAGGGAAATGGCCGGAGCTTACGGATGGAGATATATGAAGGCCGCTTCCGCCGAAGAACTGGAAACGGTGTTGCCTTCGTTTTTCGCATCCGGCGACAGGGCGGTCCTGCTCGAGGTGGAAACGCCGAGGTTTGAAAACGCCCCTGTATTGAAATCGTATTTTACATATATTTCGGGGGAGTCTTACCCCGTAAACCGATAGAACTTACAATTAAAACAGATGAATATGAGAGAATGGAAGGAAATAAAGAAATACGAGGATATTTTATTCGAGTATTTCGAGGGAATAGCCAAGATAACCATCAACCGGCCTGAGGTTTATAATGCTTTCCGGCCGCAGACGAATACCGAAATTCTGGATGCCATGGATATATGCAGGGAGCGTCCGGATATAGGTGTAGTCGTTTTGACCGGAGCCGGCGATAAGGCTTTTTGTTCGGGAGGAGATCAGCATGTGAAAGGGATGGGAGGATATATCGACGGAGGAGGTGTTCCCCGATTGAATGTATTGGATGTGCATAAGGCCATCCGTTCTCTGCCCAAGCCCGTCATTGCCATGGTCAACGGTTATGCCATAGGAGGAGGGCATGTGCTTCATGTGGTATGCGATTTGACGATAGCGGCCGAGCATGCCCGTTTCGGACAGACCGGGCCCAAGGTCGGGAGTTTCGACGGAGGTTTCGGTTCTTCTTATCTTGCCCGTTGTGTAGGTCAGAAGAAGACGAGGGAGATCTGGTTTTTATGCCGTCAGTACACCGCTGCGGAGGCTGAAGCTATGGGGATGGTAAACAAGGTGGTACCTGCCGCGAGGTTGGAGGACGAAACGGTGGACTGGTGCAAGACGATATTGAGCCGGAGTCCGATGGCGATCCGGATGATTAAACGGGCTTTGAATGCGGAGCTCGACGGTCAGAGAGGATTGATGGAGTTTGCAGGGGATGCCACCCTTATGTATTATCTTATGGAAGAAGCTCAGGAGGGGAAAAATGCCTTTTTGGAAAAGCGGACTCCGGATTTCGACAAGTTCCCTAAATTCCCGGGTTGATGCTTAAGGCTGATTATATCCCCTATACCTTGAAATTCAGGGAGCCGGCAGGGACGTCGCGGGGCGTTTTGCATACCAAACAGACTTATTTCGTGAGGGTATACGACGATGCTTTCCCCTCTTGGGCAGGTTACGGAGAGGCGGCTTTATTCCGGGGATTGAGTGCGGAAGAGGGAGCGGATTACGAAGAGCGGCTAGCGGAGGTTTGCAACGACGTTTGCGGGTTTACTCCCGACGCCTGGCAGGCATATCCTTCTTTGTGTTTCGGGATGGAAACGGCGCTTGCCGACTTCGAGGGCGGGGGATTGCTTTTTCCCTCGGCTTTCACTTCCGGCGAGGCGGGGATTCCCATAAACGGTTTGATATGGATGGGGAGCTTCGAAGCTATGCGGAGGCGTGTGGAGGAGAAACGGGAGGAGGGTTTCCGCTGTATAAAACTTAAAATCGGAGCTATCGATTTCGAATCGGAACTCGCTTTGGTGCGGATGGTCCGCGAGAAATTCGGGAAGGATGCCGTTATTCGTCTCGATGCGAACGGAGCTTTCGGGGAAGAGGAAGCCATGTATAAATTGGAACGTTTATCCGCCTTCGGTATCCATTCGGTGGAGCAGCCCGTCAGGGCCGGGAATTACGGGGCTATGCGCAGGATTGCGGCGAATGCCCCTATTGCCGTGGCCTTGGATGAGGAATTGATAGGCTTATACGATGAAACTTCCAAACGGGAGATGTTAGCTTATATCCGTCCGGCCTGTATCGTACTCAAGCCTTCGCTTGTCGGAGGTTTTTACGGCACGGAGCAATGGATAAGGATTGCCGAATCCATGGGGATAGCGTGGTGGATCACTTCCGCTTTGGAGTCGAATATAGGCCTGAATGCCATTGCCCAGTGGACCTATGTTCATGGGAATCCCCTGCCTCAGGGATTGGGTACGGGCGCTTTGTTTACGAATAATACGGATGCGCCTCTTTATACGGAAGGCGGTTATTTGAGATATGCCGGAGGGAAGAGACCTTCCCGTTGCGATGTCGAGGCCTTGTTCCGGGAAAGATACGGGAACGGGGGATTGTAAACGGATATGGAACGGGGACTTATGAAAATTCTGTATGAAGACAGGTATTTCGGTTTGCGGGAGGTAGCCGCCGGAGCCTTGGGAGATGATGTCCCGTGGAAATCCGCATTGCGTGCATTCGTGTCGGAATGGTGCGATTCCCGGGACTTTATAGAGGTGCGTACTTCCGGTTCTACGGGTATGCCCAAGCTTATCCGTCTGCCTAAAAAAGCGATGGCGGCTTCGGCACGGCTGACCAATGCTTTTTTCGACATATCCCGGGATTCCGTACTGATGCTTTCGCTTCCGCTTTCTTATATAGCCGGTAAAATGATGGTGGTAAGGGCGTTCGAAGCAGGGGCCGTTCTGTTGCCGGAACCTCCCTCTTCTTTGCCTCTTTCCTTCCTGCATACGAAGGTCAAACTCGGAGCACTCGTACCCCTGCAAGTGGAGGACATCCTGTCTTCGGGGGAATGCCACCGGTTCGAAAAGGTGGAAAATCTTTTGATAGGAGGAGGCCCCCTGGCACAGACTGCGAGAGAGCGGTTGGCGGATATTCCCACCCGTTTTTTCGCTACTTACGGAATGACGGAAACGGCATCCCATACGGCTCTTATGCGATTGAACGGAGCGGAGGCTTCCGCTTGTTTCGAGGCATTGGAAGGAGTACGTTTCCGCCGGGACGAATCCGGATGTCTTTGCATACATGCTCCCCATATTCGGGAATCGGAGTTTTGCACCCGGGACATGGTGGAGCTCGTAGATGAGAGGCATTTCGTGTGGAAAGGGCGTTTGGATTACGTAATCAATAGCGGGGGGATCAAATTCTCCCCCGAGGAATTGGAAGACCTCGTTTTCCGGGAGATGGAAGTCCCTTTTTATATCGGTTCTCTGCCCGATAAACGTCTCGGGGAACGTATCGTCATGGTGGTGGAGGATATGGAGTGGCCGCCGGAAAAGCGCAGGAAGATGGATGCGGTTTTCCGGAAACTGTTACCCCGTCATGCCATCCCCCGCGAGATTATATATACCGAACGTATTCCCCGGACGAAATCCGGAAAGATTATCCGTTCCCGAAATATGGATTCTTGAAGTTGAAAACTGTAATATACCGTTGTTGTACAATAAGCGGTTGCAGGACTGGTGATTTTTATCCCCTTTATCCCCAAAATCGCCGCGTGTCGGTATTGAGACCTCATTCGTATCCCTACTAACACACCATTAGTAACA
>NZ_JAUMYS010000106.1 GCF_030528505.1 Tannerella sp. | reverse complement strand
AACACGAGTGACCTTTTTGGTGGCATGAGTAACCTTTTTGCTTACTCATACTCACAAAAACGAGCTATAAACAGGTCGTTTTCCGTTTATAGCTCGTATGGTTCTTTACCATTCGGTTACTCCTTGCCGGAGAATCTGTTCTTTCATGCGCCGGGTTTACGTTTTCCCTGCAATACAAACCGTTTACCAAGGTCTTCCTGAATCGATTTGGCATCAGGATCGCCTTGTTTGGCTGCCAATTTCACGCTCGAATAGTAAAGCAGCGCCTGCACGTAGGCCTCGTGTCCGCTGATCATCATCGTGTCGGAAATGTTGTCGGCCAACTGATCGATCAGGTTAAAGATCGGTTGCAGTGCCTGATGACGTTCAAAGTCCTTGATCATTTCCGGCGCCTCCATCATGGGCGGGATCAGCTTGGGATTGGTACCGACGTATTCGACCGTTTTGCTCACGAAGGGCATCGTCTTGTCGCTCATTTTGGGCAACGATGATCGCTCTTCTTTCGTGAGCGTGACTAAATATGGCGTCAGTAACTCGCGCAGTTCGTTCACTCTTCCCTGTACCTGTGTCACAACCTCCTGGGGTATGACCACATCAATCAAATTCTTTGCCATAACTTTTTATTTTTAAATTCAGGTCGCTCCAAAGATACTATTTCGACTGCTAAAATGCAAGGTTTTCGGGTGTTTTTTTCGGTTTTCGGCTGCCGGAAATGTTTTTTTTCGACGTTTGTTATACGATTACCGGACAAGAATCCGTATCTTTAGCGCGAGAAAGTTAACGAACGAAGAATCTACGGCTATGTCGAAGAAAAGAAAACAGTCGAAACAAACGGAGCACGAACGCCGCAAGACAGACGAAGCGCGGCGACAGAACCACTATGTAAAGCGCTTGTTTGCGTTGCTGAAGCATTTGGGCTTCGCCGAGGCTATCCCGCTCTTCGACAAAAAGCTGCTCAAGTTGCTGTATTTTGCGCGTCCTGCGTTACTGCGCATGGATACGTCGGGGGTAAGAGATTTGGATGGAAATTACAAAGCGTTTATTCAGACCGAATTCTATCGCCTTATGGGGCGACATAAGATTCCGTTTTCGGAACAGGAGGGTGAGACGCGCATGATTTCGTGTGCCGATTACTTCGAATTGTGGATGCCGCTGACCCTGCAACTGAGCATCGAGATGAGGAAACCTTCGGAACGTGCCGGCCGAGAGCGCATTCTGAACGTGTTTAAGGCACACGGTACCGTCATCCTCATCGATATGGAAAACGAGCATTTCAGCGACGAGTATAACCGGCTTTTCGACCGGATGAACAACCAGTACTGTACGTGTCTGCTGCTGCAACTTTATCAGCTCTGCAACCCCTGCATCCACCTGCTCTGGATTACCCGGCTGCAACTCGACGAATACAATCAACGTATCGGGCATGTCGCATGGCTGGCCTCGCGTGCTCCTAAATGGATATGGGGCACCGACCGCAAAGGCGAACGGCGCAAATTATACCGCGTAGGCTTCCCCCTCGGCCCGAATGACGAAATCTACTGGCACTCGGCATGTATTCCCAACAATCCCTATATCCTCATGGACCCCGATCGCCGCTACGAAATCTATATACAGGAACATGCCGTGGTACGCATGTTCGAACGGCTCGACGGCGTAGCCGCACAGATAATCAACACGTACATGAACCTCAGCTTCATTGAGTGGGACGTCGACTGGTACAAAGGTTCGCTGCTGATCGCCTTCAAACTCTTCGAACAGAAAGTAGGCTATTTCTTTGCCGACTTTACAAAAGAGCGCAAAATCGTGATCCGCACCTTCTACTTCATCACCTATGACCATACGCCCGAAGGCGAAATGCTCTCGAGCTATGCCGGACTCAAAGCGCTCGATAAAAAATTTCTCTGTATCGACCGGCTCAGCACGTTTCTGGCTTCCGACTTCGATCGCGGCTCAAAGCTGGCTACTCTCTTCCGCGAAGCCGGATGTGCTCACCTGCTCAATCGCGAAGCCCTCCGATGCGGTATCGACGCCGAAGCCAAGCTGACAGGCGTTTCGAACGAGTTTATCGAAAAATACCTCTCGACCCTCGATATGAAAGCCTGACCATACCTCCCCTTCGCCGGTCTTCCTTCCGACCGTCAACCGCCCGATTTTCATTCGCCCTGATACGATTCTGAAAATTATCATGTATCTTTGCCCCCCTGAACAAAAACGAAGAAACGATGAAGAAGCAAATCCGACTGAAAGATAAGGTGTTCGAATTGTATATCCCCGAAAAGGAAATCGTCCGGGCCATCGAACGGATGGCCGAAGAAATCCGCCGGGATATGGAAGGAAAAGACCCTCTCTACGTAGGCATCCTCAACGGAGCCTATATGTTCGTGGCCGAACTGATGAGTAAACTCCCGGTCACCAGCGAACTGACCTTCGCCGCCTATTCATCGTATCACGGCACGAAATCGGACGGCATCGTCAAAGAGCTGCTGCCCATCCGCAGCAACACCCGCAACCGCCCCATCGTCCTGCTCGAAGACATCATCGATACGGGACTGACGATGCACTACGTCACCCGCCGCCTCAAAGAAGAAGGCGCGACCGACGTGCGTCTGGCCACGATGCTTATCAAACCGGCCTCGCTCCAGTGCGACCTGAAACCCGACTACGTAGGCATGGAAATCGAAAACGACTTCATCGTCGGATTCGGACTCGACTACGATGGGCTCGGACGCTCGACACGAGACATCTACCAAATCAGAGACAATTAATCAACATTTTATCTATAAGAACTCATGTTAAATATCGTAATTTTCGGTGCGCCCGGCTCAGGCAAAGGGACACAAAGCAAACTGATGGTCGAACATTACGGCCTCGATTACATTTCGACGGGCGACATGCTGCGCAACGCCATCCGTGAAGGAAGCGAACTGGGAAAAACAGCCCAAACCTACATCGACAAAGGCCAACTGGTTCCGGACGAACTGATTATTCGCCTCATGGGCGAATTCCTCGACAACAAAAAAGGCTCGAAAGGCGTCATCTTCGACGGATATCCCCGCACCATCCCCCAAGCCATCGCCCTGAAAGAAATGCTCAACGAACGCGGTACGGACGTCTCGATCCTGCTCGATCTCCAAGTCGACGACGACGAACTGATTGCCCGCCTCCTCGAACGCGGCAAAATATCGGGACGCTCGGACGATAACCTCGAAACCATCCAGTCACGCCTCGATGTGTACCATACGCAAACCGCCCCGCTGGCCACACACTACATCAGCGAAGGCAAACATGCCGCCATCAAAGGAACCGGCTCGATCGAAGATATTTTCAACCGCATCGACGAAGCGATAAAGAAAGTAACGGGACACTAACCCTCCCGTTCCTTTTTTGTTTTCCGAAAAAAACGTTTCCCACTCATTGAAAAAATTATATGGCCGAATCGAACTTTGTAGACTACGTAAAAATTTATTGCCGTTCGGGGAAAGGCGGGGCAGGCTCGGCCCATTTCCGGAGGGAGAAGTACATCCCGCGCGGAGGCCCCGACGGTGGCGACGGCGGACGGGGCGGACATATCTACCTGCGCGCCAACCGCAACTACTGGACCTTGCTCCACCTCAAGTTCGAACGCCATATCCTCGCCACCTCCGGACAAGGAGGAAGCAGCAAACGCAGTACCGGTAAAGACGGCGAAGACCGCATCATCGAAGTGCCCTGCGGCACCGTCGCCTTCGACGCCGAAACAGGCGAATACCTCTGCGACGTTACGACCGACGGCCAACAGGTGATGCTGCTGCGCGGCGGACGCGGCGGACGCGGCAACGTGCATTTTAAAACCGCAACGAATCAGGCGCCCCGCTACGCACAACCCGGCGAACCCTATCAGGAACGAATGGTCGTGCTCCAACTGAAACTGCTGGCCGACGTCGGACTCGTTGGCTTCCCCAACGCAGGGAAATCGACGCTGCTCTCCGTCGTCTCGGCCGCCAAACCGAAAATCGCCAATTACCCGTTTACCACCCTCGAACCGAATCTGGGTATCGTCAAATACCGCGACAACCGCTCGTTCGTCATGGCCGATATCCCCGGCATTATCGAAGGCGCCAGCGAAGGCAAAGGACTGGGATTGCGCTTCCTGCGCCATATCGAGCGAAACTCGCTGCTCCTGTTTATGATTCCTGCCGATGCCGACGATATCCGCAAAGAATACGAGATTCTGCGCAACGAACTGGAACAGTATAATCCCGGTCTGGCCAACAAAAACAAAGTGCTGGCCATCACGAAAAGCGATTTGCTCGACGACGAACTGATGGAAGCGCTGGCCGAAGAACTCCCGACAGGCATTCCACACCTCTTTATTTCGTCGGTCACGGGTGCCGGAATCGCGGAACTCAAAGACCTGCTATGGAACGAGCTGAACCGTGAAACCTTCCACGACGCCGAACAGATTGTCCACCGCGATATGGACATGCGCTTCGTCCCGATTGACGACGAGGAAGACTGGGACATCCCGGCTGCCGAAAAAGACGATACCATCGACTACCTCGACAACGAGGAAGAAGAAGACGAGCCGTATCCGGATTTTCAGTAAGCTCGAATTGGGCGTTTAGTTGTGGGGCGACAATCAGCAGTCAGCTGTCGTCATTCTCATTAGCATTCAGCCATCAGTATTCAGCAGTCAGTCTTTCGGACGTTTAGTTGTTTAGTTGTTTGTTGTTTAGCGTTCAACTCAACAAATAAACAATTCAACATCTCAACGCCCGAAAGGCTTCACTTTTCACATATGGAAAGAGGGAGCGTGTCATTTCGACACTCCCCCTCCCCAATCTTTAAGAACTTGGCAGCGGTAGCCTTTCACAAGGCTTTTTGTAATGCTGCTTTTTTATTTCACAATAACCTTATGTACCGAACCGTCTTTAAGCGTTACGACGTATACGCCGCGTTGCATCGGAATCGGCGTAT
>NZ_JAUMYS010000024.1 GCF_030528505.1 Tannerella sp. | reverse complement strand
ACTAAATTTCAAATATTTCAAAGAACTATTTTAGATTTTAATGGGACAGCAATGACTTTAACTAATTCATTTTTTAGAACCGCTTGATTATAAATTGGTCCTTGTTGTATTCCTGCGAATAAATTCTTTTTAAATATCAATCCACCTTTTTCTTTGTAAAGGTTGCTGATTAATTTTAAGTCTATTCCATTTGCAGCAGCAAGTCCTACAATTGCACCAGTTGAAGTACCACAGATTAAGTCAAAGTTTTTGTGAATTGGTTGTTCAAGTTCATTCCCAATTTTTTCTAAAAAAGAGGCTTGAAAAATCCCTCTAATTCCTCCTCCACTAAGGGATAAAATTCTAAATGGTCTGCTCATTATTCTTTACATTTTGTTTAGTAATGTTTCTGTTTGGCTTTAAAGTTGCAGCTAACGGTAAATTGTATGAAATGTTTGGGGTTTGCGGGCTCGTCACTGTCAACCGTTACAAAAGCTGATGCGGGGCAGAATGTTTCAAGTAAGCACTAAATCCCCAAATTTTTTATACATGATGTTAGGGCACGTTATTTTTTAATCCCAGCCATCAAATGTTGTATTTGTTCTCGTCAACAAATCAGATACAGAAACTCCAATTATCTGTCCAACTGTTGTCAAATCAATCTTTTGAAGTCCTTCCCAAATCTTTTTCATTGAATCTCTTAATGGAATGTCTCTCATCTTTTCAAAATCATAGATTAAATTGTCTTTTTGAAACATTTCATTTAATTCACGACCTATAAAAGTATTTACTTTAAGACATGAAATTGATTCAAGGTGAGTTACATCTATTTCTCTAAATTTTATTGTTTGGTAAGGCTTTAATCTAATCATTAACCAATTATCCATCCACGATTGATAATTGGTTTCATTTACTCCTAATGGTGGGAAAGGATTTGGTCTAATTCCATAAAAGTTTACTGCTAATCCTAATATAATTAATTGATTAACAGTAGCATATGAAATAGCATCACAAGCCATTTTTGAACCAAGAGCAAGTATTGATTCTGGTTCTGATTTAAGTCTTTCTGAAACAAGTCTGGCTAAAATAATATGCTTGTCTTTATTATCAGTTTGTGCGGATGTCAATAATGCTTTTTGTAGCATCGCAGAAAAATCAGGATGGTCTTGAGCTGATTCAATCTTTTCTTGTGAAATCTGTTTTGAGTCTTCAAGTTGTTTGACTTTTTGAGCTAACTCTTTTAAAAAATCCATAGTATTATCTGTTGCCTTTTGTTGAGCAACTTCTTTATGGTCTTTAAAGTATGACTGTATCCACTTTTCTCCTGATTCCCAAGCTTTTTCAACAAATTTCCCAGCTGCTCCACCGACAGCTGCTCCTATTGCTATAATTGATAATGGTTCCATATGTTGTGTCTTTTATAATGTGCCCTAACGTATTATTTACGTAACAAATATACAACATTCGTATATGTTAAACTTATAACATTCGTATATCATTTTATGTCTAATTCTTCAAAGACGGGATATATGTCAATAAATCAATTTAATAAATCAGAAAATCTGACTAAAAAAATATTTGTATTTGCGAATGTTTTGCTAAATTTGCAAAAAAACAAAATACTATGCAAATTGAAATATTATTAGCCGATTATGAAAGGAAGTTGATACTTCAAAGATATAGTAAAAACTCTATTTTCAACTACAAAAGTGCAGTAAAAAACTTTCTGCAAATTGCCGAAAAAAAATTTATCAATCCAGATGAGCTTGGTGTAGCTGAAATAGAAAAATATGTGTTTTGGAAAATAAATAAGCACGCAGTAAGCCATTCTTATCAAAAGATGATAGTGGCATCAATAGATAAGTTTTACCAATTGGTGGTTGGTGTGAATCTGAATCTGAAACATCTGTACCCTTCCCGCAAAACACACGCATTGCCGAAGTGCTTAAGCATGAATGAAGTGAAGAGAATGATTGATTCAACAACCAGTCAAAAGCACAAGTGTATTATTAAACTTCTGTATGGGTGTGGGTTACGTTTGAGTGAGTTATTAAACCTGAGAATTATAGATATAGATTCCGGCAATATGGTTGTTCATATTAGAAATTCAAAAGGAAACAAAGACAGGGTTGTTATGCTTTCTTATCAATTATTACAAGATTTGAGGGAGTATTTCTTTAAATATAAACCCAAAGATTATCTGATAGAGGGACAAGGAGGTGGACTGTGTTCCGAAAAAAGCGTGCAAAATGTGGTGAAAGATGCAGCTGTGAGAGCCGGAATCAAAAAACAGGTAACGCCACATATATTGCGACACAGTTTTGCCACCCATTTACTTGAAAACGGCACTGATATCAGGTACATTCAGCAATTATTGGGGCATTCATCCGTCAAAACGACAGAGATTTACACGCATATAACCGATATTTCCAAATCAAAAATTAAAAGTCCTTTGGAGTTTTTGTGACTATCAGGCATTTAAGTTTATACACATTGAATTATCTTCTCGCAACGGTGAGGCTGAAAGAGGAGGTTCTGCTTAGATAAGTTTACTTGTTAACGGTTTGGAACTTTGCGTATTTCATATTTCCAGCAAAAACGGTTTAGCCACCATTTTATTTTTTCTCACAAGAGAGGCATTGACAAATGTTGTGTATTTCGATTTTTCTATGCCATAACTTACGTGAACATGTCCGAACAAATGGGTATTTTGGGCGAATTTTCTGTACGGCTTGCAGCAGATCAACAAAGACCCATTATTTTCAACCGAAAGGGGCACAAGAAGAGATACCGAAGCAGTCTGTTGATACTGCTTGCCTCTAAGCAATCGTACTTACCATTCTTTTAGCATGACGTAATCCTCGCTGTTTTCTTTTACGACGGTGAAGCCCAATTGTTGGTACCATCTTGCCGCGTAATTTGCTTTCTGCACGGAAAGGGAGATGCGCTTGTAGCCTTTTTCTTTGAGGTAGCGAAGCATTTCCTGCATCATCGCCGTCCCGATTCCTCGGTTTCTGTATTCCGTATAAAGCGATATGGAGAGGGAGGGAGTCTGGTCGTCGACGTGGCCGTAATCGTTCATGATACGCACCCATACGGCACCTACGACCGTTCCGTTTACTTCAGCAAGCAGTGCGTGGTCGTGGTCGTACGCACCGAAGTTGCGAACATAGATTTGCAGGTCGGGATGCTCGATAATCGACCTGTCGGGCGGCGTTACTCCTTCGGGGATGAAAATCGCTTCATAAAGGAAGTCCTTCAGCAAGGCTTGTTCGTGCTCTTCGATTTTTCTGATTCTGTAATTCATCGCGTGTTTTGTCTATCGGTAATGAAGAATTCTTGAACTTGTGAGTGCCACTCACAAGTTGACTGTTATCGGCAATCCGTTTGCGTTTGATTCGGAATCTTCGTGTTTTTTAGCACGATATATACGCATCATATTATGGCAAGGATACACAACCTGTCAGAACGAGAAGCGCATGGCGATGCGGATTCCGTGCTTTTGGATATCCGGATGGTCGAGGTAGCTCAGTCGACGGTAATAATTGATTTGCAGGACGCGCAAAATGTTTTCCAGTCCGACGCTGAATTCCAGATATGGCTTGCTGCCGAACGCTTGCGAGCCTTCGGGGAAGACGAATAGTCCATAACGTTTTTCCGGATTGTTTTTGTCGCTCAGGCTGCCCCAGACACCGCTGATAGAAGCCACCTCACGCAGTTGCAAGAGGTTGATAAGGGGGATACGGTTCAGAATCCATCCTTTCAGATGATAAGAGGCCTCGAACGAGACGTATTGATCGGCCAGAAATTCCATGGGATTCATCAGGTGAAAGGCCTCGGGCTGAATGGTAATGGCCTGGTTCGTATTTGGCATGATGAGCAGCGGGAACGGCACTTCGTTCCATACTTTTCCGCCTTTCAGGTTGGCGTCGATATGTCCGAACGACGACAGCCAGATACGTTTGCTTACGCTTGCCTCGGTCCGGTTGTAACGGTATTCTCCTCCGAGCAAGCCATTGAATCCGATTTGGTGCGACAGTTTGAAGACCGGAGCATCTTTCGACAGATTTAACGCCGAGCTTTTTCCGAGACGACTGTTGTATGCCCGTTCGCCCGGGGCAAAACGCAACTGAGCACCCCATTCTACCGTGGTGATGTCTCTCAGACGGAGGTAGATATCGTCGTCCTTGTGAAGAATATACCGCAGCGAACCTGTCGCTTCGCTATTCTGGTGCTGCATCCATGTTCTGATGCTCAATCCGTTGAGCCATTCTTTTTCGTATTGCAGGCGCGTTTTGCGCAAGTAGTTCATGTGATGGTTGGCTTTGCCTACTTTCCAAGCTACAAACACATTATCCTTGCTCGTAAAAAGGAAATCCTGTCCCGGCGTGTACAGATCGTATTCGTGCAGGAAAGACAGGTTATTGACGGGCGATTCCTTTTCGTGATATTCTTTTTCGTTGAAGCTGTACGTCACCTGTCCGCTGTATTTCCATTTGCGGTCGTTCATACCATAAGCCGCGTAGCCTCCGAAGAACAGATGCGGGTGAAGGTTAGCCGTCGTCATCGCTCCGGCACGAATGCGAAAGCCTTCGACCACGTTCGAACTGAATGTCGTGTTCATCGGGCCGAAATCGAGCTTATTCTTCGTGTGTTCATTGTTAATCGGGATATAGCCTGAGATCAGGATTTCGACCGTTTTAAGAAAAACGTTGAATACGGGTACTGCTCTCAACTGATCAAGCAGATGCTCGATGGCATTCTCTTTTTCTTTCAGCGGGATGTGGCGATTATTCACCCAAAAGGAGTCGGGGCGTGCCAGATGCCTTGCCAGCGGCGTATGCACTTTGCCTAAGAGGCTGAAGATCGAGTCGCCGTTGGCCACGGGCGAGCGGAACTCGGAATAACTGCGCAGCTGATGCGCATAAATCTGCTGTCCGCCGTCGATGAAGTAGAAAACAACGTACGTATTATCCTTATCCAGCTCCCACAACCCGTCGTCGCGTCGTTTAAATTCCTGATCGATACGCAAATCTTTTACGTAATTCAGGTTGATATGGCGAGGGACGTTCAGACGTACTTTTTTGACGGCATACGTACCGTCGAGCGTGATGTAGAGCCGTCCCGTAAATCCGTAACTTTGCGGGTTGACCGGCACGAAAGCCAGATCGACGCACTGTTCGCCGCCCACGTCGAGCGTATCCATGATATAATACTGGTAGTAGGCATTGGCCAGCGTAGACGAGAGTGGACTGACGAAGCGGTTAAGCAGAAACGGGATATTGTTGTCGAAGACATCGATCCCTTTGAGGATTTCTTCGAGGTTAGCCGAGATCGTACCGTATTCGTCGAGTGTCTGGTCTACACCCTGCTGCCGTTGCGCTTTGACGATGATTTTCTCCGTCTTCGGACTTTTCCGGTAATAGATGTCGGAGATTTTCTCGCGCAGCGAGAGCGTCAGAATCGGCTTGCCGTCAATCTCGGACGAGTCGAGGTAATTTTTGATGAACTTAAACTTTTTCATCAGTTTGTTCTTCTCGAAATCGGTATCGAACTTGTCTAACGAAAGGGTCATCTTCTCGTAGCACTCGGTCTGATATTCGTCGAGTTGCGTGATGCGGTTGCTGTCTTTGCGCGCAACTACCTTTTTCATCAGCTCGACGGCGGGGTTATTCTTCCGGCTATACTTTTCGCGCTTAGGCTTGACGATGATTTCGGAAATCTGAATCGTCGAGGGGGCGAGTAGCACTTCGACGCCCTCGTTCTTCTGTCCGGCTTTCAGGCGAATGACTTTCGTCGTGTAGCCTACGTATGAGATGGACAGGCTGGTCAGTCCCTGATTGTTTTGCAGGTTAAAGTTTCCGTCGAGGTCGGTGATGCCTCCGATGGAAGAGCCTTCGAAAATCATCGAGACGTAGGGCAACGTTTCGCCCGTAATCGAGTCGCGCACAATCCCCGAGACGGAGGTGACTTGCTGGGCCTGCATCATGTTCAGCCCAACGCCGGATAAGGTAAATACAAGGAAAAGTATATATCGTATCGTTTTCTTCATCACTGTGTTTAATCCGTTTATTTGTTGGATTTTGAGGCGCAAAGGTAGATAATTTTCCGGGATATCGTTTTTTTAATGTGTGAAATTTGCATGATTATACCTTAATTATGTTTACATTCGCACATGATTCAAACGGAGCTAAAGCATTACTGGGCATTGTTCAGTTCGTTTTTGAAGATCGGGGCGTTCACGATTGGCGGAGGGTATGTGATGATTCCGCTCATCGAGAAAGAGGTGGTCGAACGTCGCCGGTGGATCGGGCAGGAGGAGTTTGCCGAGATGCTTACATTGGCGCAATCGTCGCCCGGACCGATTTCGATTAACGCGGCCGTTTTTGTCGGTTACAAGACGAAAGGCTACGGCGGACTGATTGCGACGGTCTTGGGAACGGCTATCCCTTCGTTCGTTACGATCTTGCTGATCGCTTTCTTTTTTGCCGACATCCGTACAAACCCTGTCGTTGAACGTGTCTTCTGCGGGATTCGTCCGGCGGTTGTGGCGTTGATTGCCGTACCTGTCGTGAATATGCTCAAGAAAAGCGGTTTGAAGTGGGGGATTGTTACGATTGCGCTGCTCTCGGCCGTTGCCGTGTGGGGATTCTCCGTTTCGCCGATATGGGTGATGGCGCTCTCGGGCGTTGTCGGGGTGGTTTATCATACCTTTATTGCCAAAACATGATGGATATTTATCTTCAGTTGTTTCTCACGTTTTTTAAAATCGGGCTGTTCGGTTTCGGTGGAGGGTACGCCATGCTGTCGATGGTGCAGTATGAAGTGGTGGAGGCGCACGGATGGCTTACGATGGGCGAGTTTACCGACATCGTCGCCATCTCACAGATGACGCCCGGCCCGATTATCATCAACAGTGCCACGTACATCGGTTATACGGCGACGGGAGGGAGCATCGTCGGTTCGTTGATCGCGACGTCGGCCGTCTGTTTGCCGGCCATCCTGATCATGGTGCTTATCAGTCGCTTTTTTATGAAATTCAAAGACAACCCGTATGTCAGCGGGGCATTGCTGTGGATGAAGCCGGCAGCCATCGGGCTGATTGCCGCCGCGGCACTACTGCTGATGAACGAGCATAATTTCGTAGACTATCGTAGCGTGCTGATCGCGTTGTCTACGTTTGTACTCGCTTATTTCTTCAAAATGGGCATCATCCGGCTGATTATACTCGCGGGACTGACGGGCTACCTTGTGTTTTAACAAATTTATTGTATCTTTGGCGGTACTAAAACAAGAAAAGATTATGCTTACGAAAATGTTGGATGAAGCTCAAGTGCAACGCTTCCGAAATTATATTGACAAGGCTGAACGGTTTGTATTGATGGCTCATGTCTCGCCCGACGGCGATGCCATCGGTGCGTCGCTGGGAATGTATCACTTCCTGACGGAGATCGGGAAAGAGCGGGTCAGTGTGATTGCGCCGAACGAGTTTCCCGACTTTCTCAAGTGGATGCCGGGCACGGACGATATTCTTGTTTACGACCGTTATCCGGAGTACGCTCAGCAGTTGATACGCGAAGCCGATGTGTTGTTCAATATGGATTACAACGAGCCAAAACGCGCCGGCAAGCTGGCGCCTTTTATCGAAGCGGCCGAGGGGCGTAAGGTGATGATCGACCATCATCCGAATCCGGGCGACTTCTGTCGTCTGGTGATTTCGTATCCGATCATGTCGTCGACGAGCGAACTGGTGTTCCGGTTGCTTTGCGCCATCAAATCGTACGACGATATCAATAAGGAGGCGGCCGAATGCCTCTACACGGGCATGATGACCGATACGGGGGCTTTTACGTACAACTCGAACCGGGCCGATATTTATGCCGTGGTCAGCGAGCTGATCAAAAAGGGGATTGACAAGGACGAAATTTACCGTAAGGTGTATCAGGTCTATTCCGAGTCGCGGATGCGTCTGATGGGCTATACGATGAACGAGAAAATGAAGGTGTATCCGGAGTTGAGAACGGCGCTGATCACGTTGTCGTTGGAGGAACTGAAGCGCTACGCGTACGTTACGGGCGATACGGAAGGGTTCGTGAACATGCCGTTGAGCATCGACGGAATCGAATTTTCGGTGTTTATCCGCGAAGACAGCGACCAGATCAAAATCTCGTTACGCTCTGTCGGCGATTTTCCGTGCAATCGTTTTGCCGCAAACCACTTCGGCGGGGGCGGACATAAAAACGCTTCGGGCGGCGAATATTACGGCACGCTCGAAGAGGCTGTCCGGACGTTCGAACGCGGATTGGCGGAGTTGAATCCGGCGATCTTTGCCGACAGCCCCCGATAAGGGATCAATAGAAACGGAACGTTACTTTTTCGTAATAGAGCGGAATGCCTCTCTTTACCTGGTCTTCGCTTCCCACTTCGAACGGAATAATCATTCTCACGGTCGAACCATCGCCGACGTATCTCAATGCGGCTTCAAGACTTGTGCTGAAATAATAATAGTAAGCACTTCTTGTGTTCTCCTTGTGTTGATGCAGAACTACATCGGCACGTCCGTACGTAAACTCGAACGGCACGGATTCGTTGGCAAAAAAGTCAGCGCGTGTCGTGTCTTTTTTGAAGAAATTCCGGACGCTGAATCGCATAAGTACTTCGGTTTTCCGGAATTGCGCACGCTGGCCGTTGCCCGAATCGACGACATGGATATATATGCCTTCTTCGGTGAGGTAAAACTGTTTTTCGCCAAATACGCCGTTGGCCGGGTATTTGCGCAGCACCTCAATCCCTTGACTGCTGATAAACTGTTCGATTGCTTTTTTCTGTTCCTTCTTCATCTTCGGATACGAAATCCTGTCCTTGTCGCACGACGAAAGACAAACCGAGACCAGAAGAAGCATTGCCATAAAAATCTTCGTTTTCATCCTTTTTTCTGAAAATTGCATGCAAATGTAGGGAATATCCCGTAGTTTTCGGTTGAATATTCATATTTTAACGTGCATGCGGCCGAAGAAGAAAAGTTTTTTAATTGTTAATTGTCAGCTGTTAATGGTTATGGGAAAGTGAAAAACGAAGAACGAAAAACGAGAAGTTAATTGTTAATGGTTATTTTCGGGTATATGATTCGGCGTGTACCATGCATAACCATTGTTCATTAACCATTAACAATTAATTTAATTCAGGCTTACAGCCCTCTTTGGGGTGATTGCTGTTTTCTCCCAACGCTACGCATTGGGCTGAATTAACGCGCCCCTTCGGGGCTTTCTTTGAATTGTCAATGGTCCAATAGTTGTTCAGTTAGCAAACATTTAAACAAATAAAGGCCCGAATGGCTTACAAGGGCTGAAAGCCCGATGTATTTCAGTCCCATCCCGCGAGGGTGGGGAGCGTTGATGCCCAAGCCTTGTTTGGAGGGCTGAAAGCCTGACGTAATATTCATTGTCAATTGTTAATTGGCGTTCGGGTTTCAGCATTCAGCCAATAATCAAACAAATCAACATGTAAAGACCCTCAGGGTTACTACTTCAATTTGTTCTGTTGCGGAATTTGTGTTTAAGAGGGGGGCGTACCTTGTTTTATGATAGATTATATTTTTTGAAATATCATGTAGAGTTATTAGTAATTCTGCATAGTGGACATCAATCAAACGTGCTATTCAGATATCTTTCTTAGTTGTTTAAGCTAGTAAAATACATGCCGTCATATCTGTTTTATATGTTGTCACGCAAATGTTATCTTTCAAGTTTCTGAATTTATATTGTTATTAATTGCTCTTTTCCATCACTGTGGATTAATTTTAAACAAAGTTCACCATGTGTTATTTTTGCAATATCTTTTAAAGAGCCAATTTTTAATTTAATCGGAGTGTTATCTTTATTGGGAATAAAAATTCGGTATTCATTTTGTGTTTTAAATTTTTCATGTTTTTTGAAGAATCCTATTTTCCCTGAATATGTATTGTCATAATACATAACTTTTTCATTTATGTGTTTAATGTATCCTTTTTTGTCTAATGCGTAGAAAAGTCTATTGATAAATTCTTTTGGATTATAAATAAATATTACAGATTCTCCGAAAGATTTGGTATCAAATACAATGTTATTTCTTTCTCCTAAAAGATTTTCTGAGTAAACTCCGGTTAAACAATAAATATTTCCTTTTTCTTTCGAGTCTGTGTTTATTGCCATATTTATAGCATCAAAAGTTATACCATCTTTATCAATATCTTTGTCAACATCGCATATTGATACTTTCCCATTTCCCATAAACCATCGATTCTCTATTCCATCATTTGCATCAGATCTCTCCGGATTATTGTCACAAGTTCGAATGTAGTCAATGGTATTGATATATATGCATCCTTCTTCATAAAGAGCTTGAATATGTTCTTTTTGGCCTCTCTTGAAGAGATAGAAAACTCTATTTTCTTTTATTCCCATATAATAGTTTGTTTTTATGTATTTATTGTCATGTAATTAAAAAAGTACTTATTTCAACCTCAATATTATATGTTTGATTTTTCGATTGATAACTTTTCTAAATAATGAGTACGCCCCGTTCCTTAATGGAGTATCGGGAGCGGAGCGTACTGCGGAAAGCAATTATATTCCCATAAAGGCTTTTTCTTTTTTATGCGTTCTTTTTCGGGTCGTTTTTGTAGGCGATGGTGGCGGCTTTCACTAATTCGTGAATGTCGGCGTAGATCATTTCCCATCCCGGCACGTTTCGCATGGCGGTGAGCAGGCCGATGTAATCGCGCAAGGCGCGTTCGAGGCGTCGTCGGATGGCTGAGGCCGAGGGCAGGGTGCGCAAATCGGCGTTGGCTTCGGCCTGTATGGCGTACAAGGCTTCGAACCGTTCTTGGGCATCTTTGAGTTTGCCGAACGAGGTATCGAGGCGGAGCGTTGTCAGCCGTGCGAGATTTTCGGGTTTTTCGAGGGCTTCGATCAGCTTTTTCATTTGAGCCGATTCTTCGGCGTAATTCATCCGGTCTATATCGAGCCCGAATTGTTCGAATACGTCATACAACGCTTGGGCTTCGATGACGTCGGGCATCGAAGGCAGGTCTTTGTAGCTTTTAAGGAAGAGTTTGAGGCTGTTGAAGGCCTTGTCGCGCGTCTCGTCGGCTTCAGCTATTTCCGGTCCTTTTCCGCTGTACGTCAGTTTGGAATAGACCGCATCGTAAGGTTTGTACTCGTTCTCTACGGCGAGTAGCAGTTCATGGTTTTCTACCACCTTGTATTGTCCGTTCTTTGACGAAGCGATGATTCGCTCGGCCAGTGTCGCCAAGTTTTTTGTACTGATTTTTTGGAATGTAATTTTCATAGTTTTTCTTATTAAATCAAGTAAAACAATTTGTTGAATGATTCGGCCGCAATATATGCTTTTTTCGAATAAAATGCAAATAAATTACGTTTTTTTGCGATGTCGATGCGCTTTTTTAAGAACTATTCATTCGGGGGAGTTATAAATTGTATTTAATCAGTTGAATATCTTTTTTATCTCCCGCAATTTGATTGTAATAAATCTGCGTGAAGATTTATCTCCCGCAAGTTGATTGTAATCAATCTGTGTGAAGATTTTTTGTATATGATGCAAAAGATGTGGAACGCAGACGAGGTCGCGTGACGCGGTTTATGTGTCGGGCGTTGTTTTTGTTTTCTCGTAAACGATTTGTCCGTTCTGCACGATGTAGCGTAAGGTGCCGACGGCTATCAGGTCGCTCACGATGTTTCGGGCGGTGAGGTAGCGGATACGCGCGATCCGGCAAAACTCGCGGAGGCTGACCGAAGGGTGTGTGTCGAGGTGGCGCATCAGTTTTTCGACGGGTTTCGTCAGTCGCAGCAGATTGCCGTCGTCGCTTTCGCGTTTTTGCCACGAGAGGAGCAAGGTTTTATTGGCCAGCTTGTTCTCGTCGGCCACGCGGATATAGGCTTTGTAGTGATCGTCCTTGTCGGGTGCCAGATACGGACGCGCGGCGCACGGCTCGACGTTGATTTCGAGTACCGTTTTGCCGTTGATCTCCCAATGCTTGGCCGTGAACGGCACTTCGGGACGTGTGTACATGGTCGACGCGGCCTCGACCATATAATACTCCTCGTCGCCCTGTATGCCGGCAATGTGTCCGTTGTCTTTGACGCCGATCAGCAGTCGTCCGCCGTCGGTATTGGCAAAGGCGCTGAGCGTTCGGGCGATTTTTTTGCTGTCGCTGACTTCGAATTTAAAATCCTGCTGCTGATGTTCGCCTTCCGCTATCCACGCTTCGATGGGATGTAACCGTTTCATCGCGATGCATTGCCTTTCGCTCTGTGTGGGGCGGTGTTACTTGGCCTGACTTCTTAGAAAGTCGATGGCGCGTTCCATATCGTCGGGCGTATCGATGCCGATGGTTTCCTGTTCGGTGATGCCTACGCGGATGCGGTAGCCATTCTCCAACCAGCGCAGCTGCTCAAGGCTCTCGGCCTGCTCGAGCGACGATTGCGGCAGGCGCGCGATTTCGCTCAACACGCCGGTACGGTACGCGTACAGCCCGATGTGTTTGTAGAACACGTGGTGCGCCAGCCACTCGGTATGTACCTTTCCGCGGATGTAGGGGATGATGGAGCGGCTGAAATAAAGCGCGTCTCCGTTCTTGTTCATGACGACCTTCGGGGTGTTGGGATTGAAGAGCGCGGCCTCGAAATCGTCGTCTTTCGCGAAGGCTTTCGCGAGCGTGGCGATGTGTACTTCGGGCGAAGAGAAGCATTCCTTCAGTCGCTCGATTTGTTGCGGACGGATAAACGGCTCGTCGCCCTGAATATTGATGACCACGTCGAATCCTTCACCCACTTTCGTCGATGCTTCGTGGCAGCGGTCGGTGCCGCTGCGGTGTGCCTCGGAGGTCATCACCACTTCTCCGCCGAAGGCTTTGACGGCGGCTTCGATGCGCGCGTCGTCGGTCGCGACATACAGGCGGTCGACCGTATCTTGCACCTGTTCGTAGACGCGTCGGATCATCGGTTGTCCGTCCATGTCGGCCAGCGGCTTGCCCGGAAAGCGGGTCGAGGCGTAGCGTGCCGGTATAATGCCCAGAAATTTCATGTCTTTGCCTGTTTGTCGTATTCCTTAATTTTCTTGTCTCAAAAAAACGCCGGGGCGCGGTTTACTTATTCCTTTCCTGACGTTTGTAGTGCTGCGCCTGCTTTTGTTTGGCGCGTTGCTTCTGCTGACGCTCCAACTCGGCCTGCTGCTTGCGCTGCATCTCGGCCATCCGTTCCATCCATCCGGAGCGTTTGCGCGGCTTCTTTTTGTTCTCTTCGAGTTTGGCCAGCAGCTTCTCTTCGTTCACCATGAAACGGATCGAGATGGTCTGCAAAATCGTGATCAGCGTCGAGATCAGGAAGTAGTAACTCAGTCCGGCCGATGCCTGATTGAACATGAAGAAAAGCATGATCGGCATCATGTACGTCATCATCGCCATACCGGGCATCTGCTGCTGACCGGTGTTGCTCATGTTCATGTTGATCTTCGAATAAACGATCTGCACGATGGTCATCAGCAAACAGAACAGGCTGATATGATTTCCCATGAACGACGTGATGAGCGGAATGTCGGTATTCCACGAGATCACGGCGTCGAACGTCGAAAGGTCTTTGGCCCAGAGGAACGATTGCTGGCGCAATTCGATCGACGTGGGGAAGAGCCCGTAAAGCGCGATCAGAATCGGTAACTGCAACAACATCGGCAGACAGCCGCTCATCGGACTGGCTCCGGCGCGGTTATACAGTTCCATCGTGGCTCTTTGCAGCTCCATGGCCTGTTCTTTTTTCGGGTACTTCGTTTTCAGCTCTTCGACCTGCGGACGCAAGACGCGCATCTTCGCCGTCGAGAGATACGATTTGTATGTCAGCGGGAACAGTACGAATTTGACGATCAGCGTCAGTAAGAAAATAATCAGTCCGTAGTTGGCGATGTAGCGGCTCAGGAAATCGAAGATCGGCATCACGAAGTATTTGTTGATGGGGCGCACCCATTTGTAGCCCATCGGCACGAGCTCGTCGAGCGAGAGCTCGTGGTCTTTCGCTACGCCGTCGTCGTATTCGCTGAGCAGATGGTATTTGTTCGGCCCGATGAAATAACGGAAGCCGATGCTTTGGCGGGCTGTCAGGTCGAAATCGACCGAAGTCGTCGTCTTGAATTCTTTCAGGTACGCGGTGTCGGTGAGCAGACGCGATTCGAGCGTGGTGGCGGTGAACGCCTCGTCGGCAATAAGTACCGTCGCGAAATATTTGTTTTTATAGCCGATCCATTTCAGCCGGTTGGCGATTTGTTTGCTGTCTTCTTTCGATTCGCTCAGCTTGTCTACGTCGTCAGCCGCGTATTTGTAGTACAGACCGGTGTACTGGTCTTCGTATTTCCGTCCGTGCTCGAGCTTGCGGGTCTTCTGCCTCCACGTAAAATCGAGCGAGTGGGTGCTCGGCGCGAGAATACCGTTCAACCCCGCGCTCTCGATCGTGTAACGGAGCATGTAGTTATCGGGTTCGAGCGTGTAGGTGAAATCCATATAGCGTCCCTCGTCGACGGCCAGTCGCATCACGACCGAACGACCGTCGGCGCTCGGGATAGGGGTGAAGTAGAGATCGGATGTGTTGATGACGCGCTGATTGGCCGATACCATCGTGATGCCGAAATCGGACTCGTCGGCGCCGTCGAAGAGAACGAGCGGCTGTTTGTCCCAAGTCGTATATTCTTTCAGTCGCGCGTAGGAGAGCTTACCGCCCTTGCTGCTGATTTTTACTTCGATTTTATCGTTTTCGAGGGTCACGAACTCTTCCGTGCCTTGCGCAGCTACGGCAAAATCGCTGAAATTCTGACGAAGTCTTTCGGTACGTACCGAATCAGGCAAATCTTCCAATGTTTCCGTTGCGACGAGCTGCGTTTCCTTCGCGGGTTGGTTCAGCGCTTCGAGGCGCGCCTGCTCTACCCGAGCCAGCGAGTCTCTGTAATGTTGTTGAGCTTCTATTTGTTCCTGCGTCGGACGGTTCAGCCACGTGAACAGAAACAAAACCACCCCGATGAGGATAAAACCGATAATCGTATTTTTATCTAATGACATATTTCTACTTTAACTACTATACTACTTTGCTACTTTACTACTTTTTTGCGATGGCCGCTTTGATGAAACTTACGAACAAGGCGTTCGGACTCACCACCGTGCTGTCGTATTCGGGGTGGAACTGTACGCCCACGAACCATTGCAGACCGGGCAGCTCGACGGCTTCGACGAGGCCCGTGTCGGGGTTTTCGCCCACGCACTTCATGCCGCCCGCTTCGAAGGTCGCCTTATATTCGCTGTTGAACTCGAACCGGTGGCGATGGCGTTGCTGCACCAGCTCCTTACCAAAGGCTTGATGCAGTTTCGAACCTTTCTTGAGTACGCAGTCGTACGCTCCCAGACGCATCGTACCGCCCATATTAACGACGTTCTTCTGGTTTTCCATCAGGTCGATGACCTTGAATGGGGTCTGCGGCTCCATCTCCGTCGAGTTCGCGCCTTCCATGCCGAGCACATTGCGTGCGAACTCGATGACCATGCACTGCATGCCGAGACAAATGCCGAGACAGGGAATGTCATGCTCGCGTACGTAGCGGATGGCCGTCAGTTTGCCTTCTACGCCGCGCTGTCCGAAGCCCGGAGCAATCACTACGCCGTCGAGGTCGGCCAACATGCTTTCTACGTTCGATTCGTTGAGTTTCTCCGAATGCACCAGACGAAGATCCAATTTCCGGTCGTTATAGATCGACGCGATTTGCAGCGATTCGTCAATCGATTTATAGGCATCCTGCAATTCGACGTATTTGCCTACCAGCCCGATGCGTACTTCCTTCGTTGCGTTTTTCTTGCGTTCGAGGAATTTCTTCCACGGCTTCAGCTCGGGCGTTTCTCCGGCTTCGAGACCGAATTTGCCGAGTACGATGGAGTCCATCTGCTGTTCTTGCAGTTTCAACGGCACTTCGTAAATGGTCGGCACGTCGACCGACTGGATTACGGCTTCTTTCGAGACATTACAGAACAGCGCCACCTTGTGCAGAATCGTCGCGTTCAGCTCGTGCTCGGTGCGCAACACCAGAATGTCGGGTTGCACGCCCAGCTCCTGAAGTTGCTTGACGGAATGTTGTGTCGGTTTCGTTTTATATTCTTTGGCCGCCGCGATAAACGGTACATACGTCAGATGTACGCAAAGGCAGTCGCGTCCGAGTTCCCACTTCAACTGGCGCATACTCTCGATAAACGGCAACGACTCGATATCGCCTACCGTTCCGCCGATTTCGGTAATCACCACATCGAACTTGTTCTTCGAACCCAACAGCTTGACGTTGCGTTTAATCTCGTCCGTGATGTGCGGAATCACCTGCACCGTCTTACCCAGATACTCGCCGCGTCGTTCCTTCTCAATTACGCTCTGATAGATCCGTCCCGTGGTGATGCTGTTGGCACGGGTAGTCGGAATGTTCAGGAAACGCTCGTAATGGCCAAGGTCGAGGTCGGCCTCATGCCCGTCGATGGTCACGAAACACTCGCCGTGTTCGTAGGGATTGAGCGTACCGGGATCTACATTAATATATGGATCGAATTTCTGAATAGTTACCTTGTAGCCTCTCGCCTGTAGCAGTTTGCCGAGCGAGGCCGAGACAATCCCCTTTCCTAACGAGGAAACGACACCGCCTGTCACGAAAATATACTTTGTATTTGCCACGATTGTTTTATTTTAGAAGTGGCAAAGATACGGATTTTCGACTATTTTCCGCAAGTTTCGTGAGAATTATTTGGGAACCTTTTCGTCAAAAAGGCAAGGCTACTTTGACTTTTACGGTATCCCCGATCAAGGATTTAAGAATGCCCGACCCGATCTGAAAGGTCTTCAGAGAGAGCTCGAATTCGGCTTTTAATACCTTCTTACCGGCTTCTTCCACTACTTCGAACGTGATCTCTTTCACTTCTTTTTTTCCTTTGATATCGATCTCGAACGTTCCCGTATAAAGGCCGTCGCTTTGCTTCGTGATGCGTTGCGAACGTACATCGACCGTCGGATACTTTTCGGCGAAGAACCAGTTCTCCGTTTGCAGGTGAGCGTCGCGCCGGCTGTTGCCGGTCGAGATGGAACGTATTTCGGCTTTGCCTTGCGCCGAAGGTGTGGCCGACGACAAATCAATCGTATAGTCTACTTTTTCAAATGTGCCTTTGACCGTAGAAAAACCTTTTTTTACCTGAAACGACACCTGAGGCGTTTCGCTTTGAGCGACTGAAAACTGGAATAATAAAGCCATTATTCCGAATAAAATTCCTTTCATTTTGTACATCATTTAAATTGAACAGGCAAAAGTATAAAAAAAGAAGGAAATCGCCAGCTTCCCATCTTTTCAGTTCACTTGCTTTTACGCTTTTGTACTGTTTTTCGGTCGTTTTTAAAGGGAGGGAAGCGACTGACGACCATTATTCGGAAAGTGTAATCCCCATTTTTTTCATCAGGAAACTGGCGTTCATATTGCGGGCTATCCCCTCTCGCATCCGGTACGAGAACGTCAGCGTATCGTCCGTAATATCCGCTTCGAAACGGTAGTTTTTGATGTCGTGCGGAAATTCGTCTTCAAGCGTGCCGAGCAGCAGGTCGTGGGTAGCAATGATGCCGCAGGCTTTTTTGGCAACCAATTGCTTCATTAACGCCAGTGACCCTTTCTGTTTGTCTTTCGAATTCGTCCCTTTCAGGATTTCGTCGAGGATGATAAAAAGTTTCTCTCCCGCGTTCAATCGATCAATAATCATTTTCAATCGTTTGAGTTCGGCAAAGAAGTAGGATTCGTTGGCAGCGAGCGAATCGGCTGTCCGCAGGCTGGTTACCAGTCGGGCGGGATAGACGGTCAGGGAGCGGGCGCATACGGGCATCCCCATGCAGGCCAGCAGGAAATTGACGCCGATCGTACGCAGATAAGTGCTTTTGCCCGCCATGTTCGCTCCCGTGACGACCATAAAATACGGATGTCTCGAGATACGTACGTCGTTACGCACGCATTTCTCACGATGCAATAGAGGATGTCCCAATGCCTCTCCTTCCATTACGAAATACGTCTCTGCGATAGCCGGGTAGGGATAGTCGGGGTGATTGAAGGCAAAACCTCCCAGCGAACATAAGGCGTCGGTCTGCGCCAATGCTTCGAACCAAAGGTCGAAATGTGCCGAATGAGTGCGAAGCCATTGTTCCATCAGCATGACTTGACGCATATTGCGCAGATAGAGCAGGTTTAAAATGATGCCGATCGTACTGTATCGTTGATCCAGCGCGCCGATGATGCGCGACATCCGGCGGATGGCACGCGAGGCGCTTCCTTTTTCCGAAACAAAGTGCTGTTGCAGCGAAGTGAGGAGGGGCGCCTCGAATGTCTCGCGCTCTATCTTCCCGATCAGTTGCGAGTAAGACCGTAACATTTGCTCCATCTTGTCGATCGACCGGCATAGCTGATGAATTTTGCGTCCCGGAAGGTTCGCTATTACAAAACCGAAGGCTACCATCGCTCCGGCTGTCCAAGCCGGCAGCCACCCCAAACCGATCCCGGCGATTACCGCCAACCATGCCGACGGCATCAGCCAAAGCATCGCTTGCCATACAGCGCCGAAGGACGAGGCTTTTGCAGCCTTTCCAGTCAAGGTCTTTAACTGTATCAGATCGTCACGATGCCCTTTGCACCCAATGCCTGTGACATAAAAATCTTGTCTGAACGCTACTTTTCCGGTCAACTCGCGCACAGCCTGCTGACGGGCTAAAATCTCTCGCTTTTCTTCCAACGGATGCGTAAACCATTCGGCCAGGCATGATTCACCGATCGAAGTGACGGTTCGGTTCATGCTCTGAAAAAGTGACTGTGTACCGAACACATCCAGATCGAGCGTAAACGGGTGTTGCGTTTCGATTTGTTCCGGCGCTCCCTCAAACGCGCTGAAATCATAATTCAATGCCTTCTTTTCGTCCGTATTGAGGCGTATCATGTCTTCCGCGTACGCTTTCTTTTCCGACAGCTTTGTATGGTAGACTAACAGGGCCATAAAAGGCAATGCAAACGCGGTTATCCACGCCGTCAGCGTCATCCAGCCTGCTTCGCGGAAAAACCATAGTACCGTTAAAGCCGTAACAAAAAGAAACAGCCGAAGCGTACCGACATGATACATCCGTCGTTTCAAGCGTTGGTGTATGGCCGTATACTTCGTAATCTGCTTGTCGTAAAATCGAATCACTTCTTCCATCATCACGGGGCAAAGGTAAGCCAAAGCCTTTGAAAAGAAAAACAGAAGGGTGTCTAAGGCAAATGTACGTGCAGATGCATTGTTCTGCCAGGTAAGAAATAGTTGTAATTCAAAACTGAAAATGTAAGCGGGATAATAGCCCCTTTATTCATGCTTTCCGTATACCGGGTGATGATTTCGGCACTTCCTTTTTCGGAGCGCAGTTCTTTCCGGCTGTTATAGTGCAGATAATACAGTTTCGCTCCATCAACGACCGATTGTTCCTGTTTGTTTAATGCCTCTTTTCTTTGCACTTTCCCGACAATGGTTCTTACGATTTCCTCCTCTTCGTCTGTTTCGATAATCAGATAAGCTGTTCTGCCATAACTTATATTATCGATATAACAGAGCGAATTTAGTATGTTTTTGTCAGTAATCTTCTCCTTGATAAGGAGACCATCGGTTGGAAGTTCCATGAAGATATTGAACAACTTCACGCTGTATGAAAAAATATATCCCGTCTCATTCTCCGGCATTTCTTTCTGCCGGTAGGAAGAGCCGGAGATCAGCTTGTCGAGTTCGACACCGAGATTACCCATTCCTAAGAGATGAAGCTGTCTGTACGTGGTGTATTTGACAGGCGTATTGGAGTAGTAAAATCCCATGTTTTGCTTCAAAGGTTTGGTCTTTATCATCTCATCTACAAATTCGTTCATCGCTTTTATTGACGGCACTGTTTCTTTAACCGAGATATTGATACCGGCAAGAAAGGCAAGTTGAATCGGATTATACGTATATTGAGGATATTCTGTCAATTCGGAGGGTTTCTCCATATTGTTTTTTATCAGATTACCGGGATAAATTTTGTCTCGGATAGCCTGATTGATAAAAATATCTTCGCCCGAAAAAGTATAGAAACGTTCAACTCCGTCTTTTCCCTGCGTATAGGTAACATCGTTGAACCAACAAGTCGGAAGATGCTGCCAGATGATTTGTTTATCTTTTTTTCGATATGCTTGTACAATAGTGATATGTTTCTCTACCAGTTCCCCGGATATTTTTATCCGTGCCTCTCTGGTGTTTTTCGTTTTATTGGGAGTTATTTTGATTCTGATTAAACTGTTTGCAGGATTTCGTTCTTCCTGTATCGTACACCAGTCCGGTATATCGCTGACAGCCCATTGAATATTCGACGCGATGCGAACCGTATCCTCCCTGCCCAAAGCATCTATTGCCAAATGTTCTTTGTCGACCGTGATAAACGGTTTGAGGCGTTCCTCCTCTTTGCATGCAAACAGCAAGAGAAGGGCCAAAAGCCATATTCCCGAAAGTTTGGAAACACTTTTTGTGGATGTCAATACGGCTTGTGCCGGTTTTTCCATTGTGGCCGATACTTTTCCCTTTAGTATCCGACTTGTTAAAGTAAAGTTTTTTTCGATCATTTTCTTAATCTTGATATTTTCACAGCGACAAAGGTAAAAAACTTAATAGAACTTTCTTTATGTTTTCGTACTATTTCATTCAATTCGGGTCTCTTTGTCCTAAAATGAATGATGCGGCAGATTGCAGACTGCATATACGTGATGATGCTCTGCAAATACATGAAAACACGACGGCTTTTTACGCTTCCGGTGCAGAATATTCCGCTTTTTGTCTAATTTTGTACGCTCAATTGATACATCATAATGAAGACAACAATAAAACGGGCATTTTTTTATTTCTCCATCACAGCATCTTTGTATGCCGGTCTTCCGGTTAAGGCACAAGACCTTAATTTTAACGAAAGAATTCGTCGGCTGATAGAAAAAGGGAATCAACCGGATACGGTTCCCATACCGAAACCTCGCTTAGTACCGATAGAGTTACCGGTCGATTCTTTGACTGTTGAAGCTCCTCACACCGAAGAAAAAGATACGACATCTTCACCTCATCGTGCCATTCGCAAGCGTACCCTCCTTATGTCGGACGAGGCGATCTATTGGTCAAGGCATTGGGATAATTCGCATAATGCGATACCGAAATGGTATACGTTTCGTGATACGATTATCGTGAACCGTCTGTTTATGCCTGTACTTTTTAAGAAAGAAAATCTGGCTCAACCCCAAGAAATCCGTTTTTATGAGCCGAAAGACTTGAATGAAACGTCATGGACACAACCTCTCTATGTGCCGATTAGAATGTTCGAAGCCTTCCGGCGCAAACAGATCATCGAAGATTATGCCTACCGGTATGTGCGGCGTCATCACCCCGACTATTTCCGTTACAGCGCCGACCATTTGCCGAAAGAACAGGTGCTGCATCTCCGTCCGAAAGAAGATGTGCAGGTGCCCGTTCATAAGGTGGAAACGAGCCCGGACGATTATACGGCTCCTACGAAGTTTATCCCCGATCGCAGGTATTGGACCTCGTCGTTCGAAAGCTCGCTTAAATTTTCACAGAATTACATTTCCCCGAACTGGTACAAAGATGGTACGAGCAACTTGAATATTTTGAGCAAAAATCTGTTTCAATACAATTATGCGCGAGACCGCTTTCAACTCAAGAATCTGCTTCAGATTGATATGAGCGTATATACAGCGTCGGACGATACGTTGCGAAACCATAAGTTCGGAGATAACTTGCTCCGTTTTTACAGTAACTTTGGTTATCAGGCATGGTCCAAATGGTTCTATACGATCGATGGCGAGTTAAGGGCGCCTTTGTTTACGAACTATAAGAAGAATACGATGAACAAGCAAGTGGCTTTTCTTTCGCCTTACATTATTAACTTTGGGCTTGGTATGAAGTACGACCTGAATAAGAAATTTACGAAGAAAGGGCGATCGTTGAAGCTCGCGGTCAATGTGGCTCCCTTGTCATATACATACATGTCGAGTATCGACGAAAATATCAATCGCGGGGTGCATGGTTTTAAGAAAAACAGCGAAGGAAAATATGAAAAATCATTGAGTAAGTTCGGTTCGACCGTGCGTATGGATATCGTGTTGAAGCCTAACCGCAGTGTGACGTGGAAATCGAGGTTTTATTACAACACGACGTACAAAAACGTACTGACCGAGTTTGAGAATACGTTGGATATGGCTATCAGCCGTTATTTCTCGACGATGATTAATGTTTACTTGCGTTTCGACGACAGCGTGACGAAGACGAAGAATTACAATTCGTATATTCAGACAAACGAGACCCTGAGTTTCGGTCTGCGGTATGTTTGGTAACTTATACCGACTGGCATGTTTCGCTTTTTTTCTTGAAAAAAAGGTGATCTTGTTGTTTCCGAAATGTCGCCATGTAACATTTAACAAAAAATATCATTTTGGGGTGTTGTGTTTATCTTTTTTTGATTACTTTTGCCGCGATTTGCAAACTCGACATTGCAATTTGATGACTTTATGGTGAAATTTATTCAACATCGTGGTATCGTGAAGAATATCGAAAACAATACGGTATTCGTCCGTATAGAGCAGCAGAGCGCATGTAGCGCATGTCATGCGCAGTCGGCTTGTCTGGCTTCGGATAAGGCTGAAAAAATAATCGAGGCGACTGCACCCCATGGCACCTTGTTTGAACCGGGCGAAGAGGTGATTGTGTCAGTACAGTCATCCATGGGCATGCAGGCGGTCGTACTCGCTTTTGTGCTTCCGTTTTTTCTGGTTGTCACGGTTGTATTTGCCGGTATCCAACTGACGGGTGACGAAGGCATTGGCGGACTCGCCGGGCTGGCCTTTCTTTTCCCTTACTACATTTTGATCTATTTATTGCGTAATAAGATAAATAAGCGATTTTCATTTACGGTTTCGAAAGCCGCTTCCGTTGGTGATCCTGTAATTAATTATATATAATGTATATAGCAGTTATTCTATTAGGAGTAGTAGGCGCTGTTGCAGCCCTCATTTTATTCGCGGTATCAAAAAAGTTCGAGGTGCACGAAGACCCGCGCATCGGACAGATACAAAATGCACTACCGGGCGCGAATTGCGGCGGATGCGGTTTCCCGGGATGTGGCGGCTTTGCCAATGCTTGTTTTAAAGCCGAGTCGCTCGAAGGGTTGTTTTGCCCCGTCGGAGGAGCCGATGTGATGAAGCAGGTGGCTTCCATTATGGGGAAAGATGCGGGCGAGAGTGTGCCTAAAATCGCGGTCGTGCGATGCAACGGTACATGCGAAGCGCGTCCGCGTACAAACCGGTACGACGGTGCCCGCAGCTGTGCCATCGCAGCCGCGTTATACAGCGGTGAAACAGGATGCTCTTTCGGATGTCTCGGATTTGGCGATTGTGTCGATGCCTGCGATTTCGATGCCATACATATGAATCCGGTGACCCTGCTTCCCGAAGTAGTCGAAGATAAATGTGTGGCATGTGGCGCTTGTGTGAAAGCCTGTCCGAAAAATATCATCGAATTGCGTAAGAAAGGGCCGAAGTCGCGCCGTATCTTCGTGTCTTGTATGAATAAGGATAAGGGAGGGGTTGCGCGGAAAGCTTGTTCGAATGCTTGTATCGGGTGTTCAAAATGTAAAAAAGAATGTCCGTTCGAAGCGATTACGGTGACGAATAACTTGGCTTATATCGACGATACGAAATGCCGTTTGTGTCGTAAATGTGTGGCCGTCTGTCCGACAGGGGCAATTCACGAGCTCAATTTCCCGCCGCGTAAAGAAAAAGAAGCGCCTGCCCCGACATCTAAGCCGACGCCTCAGCCCGCAGCGAGCGTTCCGGAAACATCATTGACAACTAACAATTAACGATTCTATATGTACACCTTTCGAATTGGAGGGATTCATCCATCAGGAAACAAGCTGTCGGCAGGACGTCCGATAGAAACGATCGCACCGACGGCTGCGGTGGTCATACCGTTAGGCCAGCATATCGGCGCACCGGCGGAGGCCGTTGTTGCCAAAGGTGATAAAGTGAAGGTCGGCACATTGATCGGAAAAGCATCGGGATTCGTTTCGGCTAATGTACATTCGTCCGTTTCGGGGACGGTGGCGAAAGTCGATACGATGATCGACGGGGCAGGCTTGCCCAAGCCGGCCGTCTATATCAACGTCGAAGGCGACGAATGGGAGCCGGGTATCGATTGCGACGAGACGATTGTCAGAGAATGTACGCTTTCGGCCAAAGAGATCGTAGGCAAAATTGCCGATGCCGGCATTGTCGGTATGGGTGGGGCTACATTCCCCACGCAGATCAAACTTTCGCCTCCTCCGGGAAGTAAAGCCGAACTCCTGATCATCAATGCCGTGGAATGTGAACCATACCTTACGTCCGATCATGCGTTGATGCTGGAGAAAGGCGAACAAATTATCATCGGGACGAGTATTCTGATGAAAGCTATCGACGTTCGTCGGGCCGTCATCGGTATCGAGAGCAATAAGCCCGACGCGATCCGCTTGCTGAAGAAACTGGCGGCATCGCACAATGGCATTGAAGTCATGTCGTTGAAAATGAAATATCCGCAAGGAGGAGAAAAGCAGCTTATCGATGCCGTGATACGTCGTCAGGTCAAGAGCGGAGCTTTGCCGATCTCGGTCGGCGCCGTAGTGCAGAACGTGGGTACGGTTTATGCAGTGTATGAAGCTGTTCAGAAGAATAAGCCGCTCATTGAACGCGTCATCACGGTTACGGGAAAAAGTGTTGGCCGCCCGGCCAATTTCCTTGCGCGTATCGGTACGCCGATCCGTACGTTAATCGAAGCGGCCGGCGGCATGCCCGAAGATACCGGTAAGATTATCGGAGGAGGCCCGATGATGGGACGTACGATGATCAGCGCCGATATCCCGGTGATGAAAGGTAGTTCCGGTGTGTTGTTGATGACGAAAGCGGAGTCGGTACGTAAGCCCATGCGCGACTGTATACGTTGCGCCAAGTGTGTCAATGTCTGCCCGATGGGACTGGCGCCTAACCTGCTGATGAATCTTACCCTTTACAAGGCGTGGGACGAAGCGGAAGAAAATTACGTAGTCGACTGTATCGAATGCGGATCGTGCAGTTATACGTGTCCGGCTTACCGTCCGTTGCTCGATTACATTCGTATAGGTAAAACGACCGTGATGGGGATCATGCGGTCGAGAAAGAAGTAAGATCCCGATCGAATATTGTACAAATTAACAAGATAAATATAAATGAACTCAACATTGATCGTTTCTCCGTCGCCTCATGTTCATAGCGGCGATTCGATTGGCAAGAATATGTACGGCGTGCTCATTGCGCTTGTGCCGGCATTTCTCGTCTCGCTCTACTGCTTCGGTTTGGGGGCTTTGATTGTAACGCTCGTGTCTGTCGTGTCGTGTGTGCTTGCCGAGTATCTTATTCAGAAATATTTCTATAAAAAAGAACCGACCATCGGCGACGGATCAGCCATTCTGACGGGCGTATTGCTGGCGTTCAACCTGCCGTCGAATCTGCCTGTGTGGATCATTATCCTCGGGGCATTGTTCGCGATCGGGGTTGGTAAAATGTCGTTCGGCGGGCTGGGTAACAATATCTTCAACCCGGCATTGGTAGGGCGTGTGTTCCTGCTGATCTCGTTTCCGGCGCAGATGACCACATGGCCTGTTGCCGACATGCTGCCGATGACGTATATGGACGCTCAAACAGGCGCTACGACCTTGTCGCTGATTCATTACAGCAAAGATTTTGCCGATGCGGGGCAGGCTGCTATCGGACTGACCGGCGGAAGCCTCGGTGAGATGAGTGAAATCGCGTTGCTTATCGGGTTCGCTTATATGCTGTTCCGAAAAATCATCACATGGCATATCCCGGTGACGATTCTTCTGACGGTAGCCGTTTTCACGGGGATCTTGTATCTTTTCAATCCGACGCCGGTGAACCATCCGCTGATTCACCTCACTTCGGGCGGTCTGATGCTTGGTGCCGTGTTTATGGCCACAGATTATGTTACTTCGCCCATGACCAAAAACGGAACGGTGGTTTACGGTATCGGTATCGGCGTGTTGACGGTGCTGATTCGCATCTTCGGAGCCTATCCCGAAGGGATGTCTTTCTCGATCCTGATTATGAACGGACTGACTCCACTCATCAATACATACTTCAAACCTAAACATTTCGGAGGTAAATAAGCATGGAAAAGCTGAAATCTACATTTCTTACGATCGTGTTGTCGCTGACTTGTATCTGCCTTGTGGCAGGGCTGGCTTTGTCGGCAGCCAATAAGTTGACGGAGGTAAAAATTGCCGAGTCGAAAGCCGCCGCATTGCAGACGGCCATCAAGAATGTGGCGCCGGAGTTCGATAATAATCCGACGGAAGAGCTATTCAAAGTCGGACTGGCCGAAGGCGATTCGCTTGTTGTTTATCCGGCTAAGAAAGGCGGAGAGTCGGTCGGCGCCGCCATCGAAAGTTACACGAAAAACGGTTTTAGCGGGATGATTCGTATCATGGTTGGGTTTGATGCCGACCATAAAATCGTCAATTATTCGATCCTCGAGCATAACGAAACCCCGGGACTGGGATCGAAAATGGATGAATGGTTCCGTGCGGACAAAAATAAGCAGAGTATCATCGGACGCGACATGAAGAACGGCGCTCCGACCGTATCGAAAGACGGAGGCGATGTGGATGCCATTACGGCAGCGACCATTTCGTCGCGTGCTTTTCTCGAAGCCGTTGCTCGTGCATATGCGGCTTATAACGGTCATGATGCCGACGGAACGAGCGGAGCTACATCGAAAGAGCCGGAAGAATAAATGCAGTATGTTAAATATCAAATATAACGGACAATGAAATATTTGAAAATCATCAAAAACGGTATCATCGCGGAAAATCCGATTTTCGTGCTGTTGTTGGGGATGTGTCCCACATTGGCAACGACCTCATCGGCCATCAACGGTATGAGTATGGGATTGGCAACAACCTTCGTGCTGATTTGCTCGAATATCGTTATCTCGGCCATCAAAAAACTGATACCCGACGAAGTGCGTATTCCTGCGTATATCGTCGTTATTGCGTCGTTCGTGACGATTCTGCAAATGAGCATGCAGGCTTTCCTGCCTGACTTGTATAAGAGCCTCGGACTGTTTATTCCGCTGATTGTGGTGAACTGTATCGTGCTCGGACGTGCGGAGGCCTTCGCTTCGAAAAACGGTATTGTTTCGTCCGGCTTCGACGGAATTGGAATCGGGCTGGGATTCACGATCGCTTTGACGTTGCTCGGTATTTGCCGTGAATTGCTCGGTACGGGAAAGGTATTTGCCTTATCGATCTTTCCTGAGCAATATGGAGCATTGCTCTTTGTCCTTGCTCCCGGCGCATTTATCGCTCTCGGATATCTGATTGCATTCGTGAATCGATTCAAAAAATAACGCATCAAATCTTACGATATATGGAATATATTCTCATTTTTATCGCTGCTATTTTTGTGAACAACGTGGTGTTGTCACAATTCCTCGGTATTTGTCCGTTTCTGGGGGTTTCTAAAAAAGTCGATACGGCTTTGGGCATGAGCATGGCCGTTACATTCGTCATGACGATTGCGACGATCGTGACTTTTCTGATTCAGAAATATATATTGGATGCGTTCGGACTTAGCTACCTGCAAACGATTGTATTTATTCTGATCATCGCATCGTTGGTACAGATGGTTGAAATCATTCTGAAAAAGGTATCGCCGTCGCTCTATCAGGCGCTCGGTGTATTCCTGCCACTGATTACGACGAACTGTGCTATTCTTGGTGTGGCGATCCTCGTCATCCAGAAAGAGTATAATCTCGGACAGTCTATCGTGTATGCCGTTGCTACGGCAATCGGTTTTGCGCTTGCACTGGTTATTTTTGCCGGTATACGCGAGCAGCTTGACCGTACAAATGTACCCGCCGCCATGAAAGGAGTGCCCATCGCACTGATTACGGCAGGTTTGCTGGCCATGGCCTTTATGGGCTTCTCGGGAATAGCGTGACGGATAAGGTTGAAATCGTTGGGGGGTGAGTGGATTCGGGTGTTTTGCGCCGAAGCTATTTGCCCTCAATCATATCAGGTTCTTCTCTCTCAATCCAAGAAACTAATTTGCGGCCCTGTATTCCGTTGGTGAGATCCCGACTACCTTTTTAAACATGCGGCTGAAATGATGAGGATACTTAAAACCCAATGCATACGCTATTTCGTTGATGGATTTGTCCGGGCTATACAATAAATCCTTTGCTCTGTCAATGATTTTCAACTGCACATATTCTTGTGCCGTCTTTCCTGTTTCTTTCTTGATTAAATCGCCAAAATAATTGGCGGACAAACGTACCCTGTCCGCAAAATATTGAACGGAAGGTAAGCCTATCGTTTGTGTTTTATTCGAATCGAAATATAGGTTGATCTCTTCTTCGAAACGGAACAATATCCCTTTGTTTACGTCTTCACGCGTGATAAATTGGCGGTCGTAAAAACGAAGGCAATGATTGAGCATCACTTCAAGATTTGCCACGATAATCGATTTGCTGTGTTTGTCGATCGAATGTTCCAATTCTCCCTTAATTTCTTGAAAACAGTGGATGATAGTCTGTTTCTCTCGCTCTGACATGTGCAGCGACTCATTCGACTGATACGAAAAGAAAGAATAGTCTTTTATTTTTTGTCCCAGAGCCGTTCCGCGCAACAAATCCGGATGAAAACACAGTCCCCAGCCCTGCATCCGAAAAACTTCGCCGGTATCGTCCTTGCCTGCAACTTGTCCGGGGCCGATAAACACGAGCGTCCCTTCCTGATAGTCGTATTGATGGCGTCCGTATATCAAATCTCCACATTGAACTTGTTTCAGGAAGATGAAATAGAAACCATATCTTTTACGTACATGTTTGAACTCTTTCCCGACTTTGGAAAAGTCGATCGAACTGATAAGAGGATGAAATGTCTCAATACCGAGAAATGTATTGTATTCATGGATGGTGTCGAAATTCAGAATCGTACGCATATGTTTTTCTCCTAAATGAATATTTCTACAAAAATAGTTGTTTTGTTTCGGATTCCGACAGAAATATTCTTTTATCGGTAAATATGGTAGAAAAATCGGCAATTCATATCTTTTTGGTGCGAGACGGTTTCATTCCGTAAAAGTGGTATAAGAATCCGTAATTTGTCTATTTACATGACGAATGATTCGGACTATATTTGTATCGTGAAATTATATAACATAGAAAAAGATGGTATATCGAAACGTATTGGAAGCCGGAGTATGTGGTGCAGATTGTAGAAAAACTATCGGATTTTTATGGAAAACATTTTAAGTAATACAAATTAAATAGGAAGAAAATGAGAACAAACGATTTAAACAGGCGTGAATTTATTGCGCTCGGAACGCTCGTGACGGGTGGGTTATTCGCTGCTCCTTTGACAAGTTGCTCTTTAAAAGCCGAGTCTCCATCTCCGGCCAAAGAGAACCTTCGTGAAAGCATCCGGAAACGGACTTTGGGAACCGGCAAACATGCGTTGGACGTTTCTGCTGTTGGCTTGGGGTGTATGGGGATGAGTTATCATCGCAGCTTTATTCCGGACCCGAAAAAGATGGAAACATTGCTTCGTCAGGCGGTTGACAGGGGACAGAATTTCTTCGATACGGCCGAAGCATATGGGCCGCAAACGAACGAGGCCTTGGTGGGAAAAGCACTAAAGACGGTTCGCAAAGACGTTGTGCTCGCCACGAAATTCGGGTTTGTAAACGGCAGGCCTTCGGAAGGAACAGACTCCAGTCCCAAGCGTATCCGTGAAGTGGTAGAACAATCGCTTAAAAACCTGCAAACCGATTATATTGATTTGCTCTATCAGCATCGGGTCGACCCCAATGTCCCCATTGAAGAGGTGGCCGGAACGGTAAAAGAGTTGATCAGCGAAGGAAAAGTGCTTCATTTCGGTATGAGCGAGGCTGATGCCGAAACCTTACGCAAAGCTCATTCGACACAGCCTGTTACAGCGATTCAGAGCGAATATTCGCTGATGACGCGCATTGTAGAAACAAATGGAGTCTTGCATACTTGTGAAGAACTGGGCATCGGTTTCGTGCCGTATAGCCCGTTAAGTCGTGCTTTGCTCACAGGGTATATCAACGAACGAACGAAATTTAACCCCGACAACGATAACCGTCATGCGCTACCTCGTTATCAACCGACAAATATTATCGAGAATTGGAAGTTGATCGATCTCCTCAAAGAATTCGGCGATCATCGGGGACTGACCGTTGCGCAAGTGGCTTTGGCTTGGTTACTAGCCCAAAAACCTTGGATCGTACCGATTCCGGGAACAACAAAGCTGGCTCATTTGTACGAAAATATGCTTTCTGCCGAATTTGAATTTGCTCCCGACGAATTGCAATTACTTACCGAAAAAATCAATCAGGTACAAATCGTAGGAGAGCGATATACAGGCATATCCGCACAGCAGGCAAGTAAATAAATCACTTTTTGAATGAAATTTTAATGTAACGCAAAAGAAATATGAAACGAATGATTATCGCTGCTTTGAGTATCATTTTATTCGGCAGTAATGCTTACACACAAGAGACACGTAAGCAGGAGGCTCTGTTTAATAACGTGTTGGTCGTTTATTTCTCCGCGACGGGAACTACGGCAGGAGTCGCTAAGAAAATTGCGCAAGTGACCGGAGGAGAACTCTACGAGATTGTTCCTCAAACGCCTTATACGAGCGCTGACCTCGATTGGCGGAACAAGCAGTCGCGCAGCTCGCTCGAAATGGGAGACCCACAATCCCGCCCCGCCATCAAAGGAAAAAAAGAAGCTATTTCGGATTATGATGTGATTTTTATCGGCTATCCGATCTGGTGGAATATTGCGCCAACGATTGTCCGCACATTTATCGAAAGTCATCCTCTGAAAGGTAAAACGGTAATACCTTTTGCGACATCGGGAAGCAGCGGCATAGAAAACAGTGTGATACAACTCAAAAAGGATTATCCCGAAATCCGGTGGCGAAATGGCCGATTATTAAACGGTGCGACCGAACAAACCGTCCGTGAATGGGTTGAAAAGGAACTGAGAAAATAATGTTATGGGGAGTAATCGATGAGAAAATGCAGTTAAGTGTCATCGCTCAGATTCGTTTCGGACTGTTTCATTGGGCGGGGAGATAAATATCTAGCCCCTTTACATGCAAAAAGTCCTACAGACGAATGTTTGTAGGACTTTTTTTTCACCGGCTTCATTCTCTCTCAACCTTTCGGCGGAAAGCGAGGGATTCGAACCCCCGGTACAGTTGCCCGTACACCGCATTTCGAGTGCGGCCCATTCGACCACTCTGGCAGCTTTCCTTTCTTCTCAAAAGACGCGCAAAGGTAATATGTTTTTCAGAAAATACAAAAAATGAAATGAAATTGCGTGTTGCATTTTTTCGGACTTACTGAGATGTATGTTTATTCTTAGCGCCTCTTTGCTGTGTCCGAAACACGCGTTATTATTTTGCGATTTTTAGAGCAGAGAATGTAAAAGTTTTACTATTTTTGCTCGACTTATCAAACAGGCAAAATAATATTAACTATAAGAAAATATAAACCGTTATGAAATTTGATGTATCAAGTTCCGCGTTGTTGACACGCTTGCAGTCGATCAGTAAAGTGATTGCTTCGAAAAACACACTGCCTATCTTAGACAGTTTCCTATTTCAGCTGGAAGGGAATAAACTAACGATCACCGCCTCGGATGTGGAGACGCGTTTGGTGACGAGCGTCGACGTGATGAACGCCAGCGGAAACGGCCTTTTCGCCGTCTCTGCCAAGATTCTGTTAGAGCCGCTGAAAGAATTACCGGAACAGCCGCTTATCTTCGACATTAACGATGACAACTTATCGACGGTTGTTCGCTACGAAAACGGGAAATATGAGTTTATCGGTCAGCGTGGCGATACGTATCCGCAACAAAAGCCGCTGGGTGAAAATGCCGTGAGTCTTAGCATGGAGTCGCAAGTATTGCTCAACGGGATCGGGCGGGCGTTTTTTGCCACGGCCGACGACGAGCTGCGTCCGGTGATGAACGGAATCTACTTCGATATTCAGACCGATAATCTGACGTTTGTCGCTTCGGATGGCCATAAACTGGTCCGTTTGCGTAATCTGGCCGTTAAGTCGGAGGGGCGTGCTTCGTTTATCTTGCCCAAGAAGCCGGCGAATTTATTAAAGGCCTTGTTGCCTAAGAATACCGATCCGGTTAAGATCGCGTTTGATGAAAACAATGCGTATGTAAGCACCGCGAATTTCGAGATGGTTTGCCGTCTGATAGAAGGACGTTATCCGAACTACAACAGTGTGATTCCGCAAGATAATCCCAACAAAGTAACGGTCGATCGCGTATCGCTGTTGACGGCCTTGAAGCGCGTATCCGTGTCTTCCAACCCGGCCAGCGGTCTCGTTAAGTTGCAGCTTTCGAAAGATGCCATGATGATTTCGGCACAGGACATTGATTTTTCCACTTCGGCCGAAGAACGGGTGATGTGTCAATATGAAGGAATGGATTTGAGCATCGGCTTCAAAGGTACTTTTTTGATTGAGATATTAAGCAACATCAATTCGGGCGAGATTGTGCTGGAATTGGCCGATCCGTCTCGTGCCGGCGTGATTGTGCCGGTGGAGAATGAAGCGGACGAAGATCTGCTGATGTTACTCATGCCGATGGTTCTGAACGATTAAATAACGATTACATGCAGCTCAATTTAGCCAATCCGCTGGTGTTTTTCGATTTGGAAACGACCGGCGTCAACATCTGTAAAGACCGGATTGTCGAAATTTCGTATTTGAAGATTTCGCCGAACGGAAAAGAAGAAGGGAAAACCCGGCGCATCAATCCGGAGATGCCCATCCCGCGTGAGGCAACGGCGATACATGGCATTACGGACGAGGATGTCAAGGATTGTCCGACGTTTAAAGAAATCGCCAAATCGCTGGCTTCGCAAATCGAAGGGTGCGACTTGGCCGGATTTAATTCGAACCGTTTCGATATCCCGCTGTTGGCCGAAGAATTTTTGCGTGCGAATGTGAATATGGATTTGTCCAAACGTAAGTTTATCGACGTACAGACCATCTTTCACAAGATGGAACAGCGTACGCTGCAGGCCGCCTACAAATTCTACTGCGATAAGGATTTGGACGATGCGCATAGCGCCGAGGCCGACACGAAAGCGACGTACGAGGTGTTAAAGGCCCAGTTGGACCGCTACCCCGATTTGAAGAACGATGTGAAATTTCTTTCCGAGTATTCGAGTTTTACGAACAATGTCGATTTTGCCGGACGGATGATTTATAACGATAAAGGCGAAGAAGTAATCAACTTCGGGAAGTATAAAGGACGGCTGGTGACGGACGTGCTGCAAACCGATCCGGGCTACTATGCCTGGATCATCGGCGGAGATTTTCCGCTCAACACGAAGCAGAAACTGACGGAAATCCGGATGAGGATGAAGTAACGGTAAATCACGGGTAAAGATAATAAAGAAACGAAGCTGTACGTTGTAGACGTATGCGAGGGAAAAAAATCATATTAGGTATAACAGGCGGTATTGCCGCCTATAAGGCCGCTTATCTGATCCGCGCCTTGGTGAAGGAAGGGGCGGAGGTGCAGGTGGTGATGACACCGGCCGCGAAAGAGTTTATCACGCCTCTGACCTTGGCCACGTTAAGTCGTAAGCCCGTTATCAGCGAGTTTTTCTCAAACCGCGACGGCTCGTGGAACAGCCATGTCGATTTGGGACTGTGGGCCGATGCGATGCTTATCGCGCCGGCTACGGCCTCGACGATCGGGAAGATGGCGAACGGCGTGGCGGATAATATGCTGGTGACGACGTACCTCTCGTGCAAGGCGCCTGTTTTTATCGCGCCGGCCATGGATTTGGATATGTTTGCCCATCCGTCGACGCAGCAGAATCTGGATCGTTTACGTTCGTACGGCAATCGTATCATCGAACCGGCCGAAGGCGAACTGGCCAGTCAGTTAGTCGGCAGGGGACGGATGCGGGAGCCCGACGAGATTCTACGGGTACTGTCTGCGTTCTTTGTTTCCTCGAACGATTTACAGGGGAAGACTGTCCTGATCACGGCCGGCCCCACGTACGAAAAAATCGACCCCGTACGTTTTATCGGCAACTACTCTTCGGGAAAGATGGGCTTCGCGTTGGCCGAGGCGTGCGCGCGAAGAGGCGCGAAGGTGCGATTGATTGCCGGACCAGTCTCGTTGAAGGTGAATCATCCCAATATCCTGCGGACAGACGTCGAGTCGGCCGATGAGATGTATGAAGCGACGGTGTCGGCTTTCTCCGATGCGGAGATCGCGATTCTTTCGGCGGCGGTGGCCGATTATCGTCCGGCGGAGCCGGCGGCGCAGAAGATCAAGCGAGAGGGTCGGGAGGCGCTTTCGTTATCGTTGGTGCGCAACAGGGATATTGCGGCCACGTTGGGCGAGAGGAAGCGTGCCGGGCAGTATCTGGTGGGCTTCGCCTTGGAAACGAACGACGGCGTGGCACATGCCAAGGAGAAGTTGACGCGAAAGAATCTCGACATGATTGTGCTGAACTCGCTTCAGGAAGAAGGGGCGGGCTTCGCGTGCGATACGAACAAAATCACCGTGATCGACAGTCAGGGGCAGATGACCGACTTTCCGCTGAAAGATAAAAAAGCGGTGGCCGACGATATTTTGGACTGCCTGAAAACATTAATAACAAAATGATGAACAAAAGAAAAAAGTGGCTTGTCTGTTTGTTTGCGGCTGTGGCCTTGAGCGGTTGGTCGCAGGTATCCGAGCTGAATGCGAAGCTGTCGATCAACAGCAGTAAGGTACAGGGCACGAACAAGGAAATTTTTAACACCTTGCAGCGGGCGTTGAACGAGTTTATCAATAATAAGAAATGGACGAACGCCAAATTTTCGCCCAACGAACGCATCGACTGCACGTTTACGATGATTGTCAACACGCTCGAAGACGACCGGTTCAGCTGTGAGTTGCAGGTGCAGGCGCGTCGTCCGGTTTATAATTCGTCTTACACGACCACGATTTTTAACTTCCGCGACACGCAACTCGATTTCAAATATATGGAGAACGAGCCGTTGGAGTTTTCGGAAACGACGTTACAGAGTAACCTGACGGCGACCATCGTATTTTATATTTATGTGATTCTGGGCATCGACTTCGACGGTTTTTCGCCCAAGGGCGGGAGTGTCTTTTTCCAGCAGGCGCAGCAGATTCTGACGTTGGCGCAGTCCGAACCGTCGTGGAACGGCTGGAAGGCGTTTGAGAACGACCGCAATCGTCACGCGCTGATTACGGCGCTGACCGAGAACCAGAGCGAGGGTTACCGTCAGTTCTGGTACGACTATCATCGTAAGGGGCTGGATGAGATGGCGGCTAATGCCGATCGCGGACGGACGAATATCCTCGAGGCGTTGCCCGCTTTGACGGCGTACAAGAGCGCGCGTCCTACGTCCATCCTGCTGCAAGTTTTTTCCGATACGAAACTGGACGAGCTCGTGGCCATCTACTCCAAAGCCACGACGCAGGAGAAGCAGGCCGGTTATAAAACTTTGTCGAATCTGTATCCGGGCCAGACGAACCGGCTCGAATCGCTTAGAAATTAATATATATATGTTACAGTCACTTTTTATTCGCAATTTCGTCCTGATAGACGAGCTTCATATCCGTTTTGACGAAGGTTTCTCGGTCGTGACCGGTGAAACGGGAGCGGGGAAGTCCATTATTCTCGGGGCGTTGGCCCTTGTGCTGGGACAGCGTGCCGATTCGAAAAGCATTCAATCGGGCGCCGATAAATGTGTCGTCGAGGCCGTGTTCGACGTTTCGGCCTATCGGCTCGAAGACTTTTTCCGGTCGCATGATTTGGAATATGACGCGGAGCATTGCATTTTGCGCCGCGAACTGATGGGCAGCGGCAAGTCACGCGCGTTCATCAACGATACGCCGGCTCCGCTCACGGTGGTCAAGGCTTTGGGCGACCGGCTCATCGATGTGCATTCGCAGCATCAGAACCTTTTGTTGGCCGATACGCAATTTCAGATGAACGTCGTCGATATCATGGCCAAAACGGAGCGTTTGCTGGTGGTTTACCGGCAGACATATGACCGTTACCAATCCATCGTGCGGGAGTTGGACGAGCTGAAAGCGTTGGCGGCCAAGAGCCGGCAGGACGAGGATTATCTGCGTTTTCAGCTCGAAGAATTACGGACGGCGCAGTTGACGCCCGGCGAGCAGGAAGAGCTGGAGGCCGAGCTGGAAACGCTCTCGCACACGGAAGAAATCAAATCGGCGTTGTATAAAGTCACCGACAGCCTGCTCGGAGAGGAGAGGGGCGTGGTGCAGCAGCTGAAAGGGGCGCTTCATGACGTCGAGGCGTTGGAGGCGTACTTCCCGAAGGCGAAAGACTTTGCCGAGCGTCTGCACTCGGCATGGACGGATATGGCCGATCTGGCCTCGGAGACGGATGTACTGAAAGAAGACGTGGAGTTCGACCCGAACCGTTTGGAGTGGGTCAACGAGCGACTTAACACGATGTATTCGTTGCAGCAGAAACATCGCGTGTCGTCGGTCGAGGAGCTGTTGGCGTTACAGCAGCGCTTTACGACGCAACTCTCGGCCATCGACTCGTTCGATGAGCAGATAGAGGCGCTCACGAAGCAGAGCGAAATGACGTACAAGGTGTTGATGATGCAAGCCGGCGAACTGACCGATTGCCGCTGCGAGTCGGTTGCTGAAATAGAGTATCGACTCGTGGAGCGCATGGTGCTGTTGGGCATGCCCAATACCCGCTTCGAGATCGATCTTGAACGGAAAGAAAAACCGTCGGCCGACGGAATGGACGAGGTTCGTTTCCTCTTTTCGGCCAATAAGAACGAGGCACTCAAACCGGTGGCGCAGACGGCTTCGGGCGGCGAAATCTCCCGCCTGATGTTGTGCATCAAGGCCATGATTGCCGGTTTTGCCGCGTTGCCGACTATTATCTTCGACGAAATCGATACGGGCGTATCGGGCGAGATCGCCGACAAAATGGCCGACATCATGCAGGACCTCGGGCAAAAGATGCAGGTGATTACGATTACGCATCTGCCGCAGATCGCGGCCAAAGGGCGGGCGCATTATTTCGTCTATAAGGAAGATACGGCCGAACGGACGTTGACGCGCATCCGTCCGCTGACGACCGAAGAGCGCGTCAACGAAGTGGCGCGGATGCTCAGCGGAGCGTCGCTGACCGACGCCGCCGTGGCAAACGCGAGGGCGTTGTTGCAAAAAGAAAAATAAACGGAAAAAGATGAGTGATAAAGACATGATATTCGGCATTCGCGCCGTGATGGAGGCGATACAGGCCGGCCGCGAGGTAGACAAGATTATGGTGAAAAAAGACTTGCAGGGCGACCTGATCCGCGAGCTGGGCGAGCTGCTCAAGGGGCGGATGGTGCCGGTGCAACGGGTGCCGGTGGAGCGGCTGAACCGCATCACGCGGAAGAATCATCAGGGAGTGATCGCGTTTGTTTCGGCCGTGACGTACCACCGGCTCGAAGACATCATCCCTTTTGTGTTCGAGCAGGGGCGAGACCCGTTCATCGTGTTGCTCGACGGAGTGACCGACGTGCGCAATTTCGGGGCGATAGCCCGCACGTGCGAGTGTGCCGGGGTCGATGCGCTCGTCATCCCGTCGGAAGGGAGCGTTTCGGTCACGGCCGATGCGATGAAGACTTCGGCCGGGGCGCTCAACGTGTTGCCCGTATGCAAGGAACGCACCATTCATCAGGCTATCCGGTTTTTGAAAGACAGTGGCGTGAAGGTGTTTGCCGCTACCGAGAAAGCCTCGGCAAGTTATACCGAGGTGTCGTACGACGGGCCGATAGCCCTTGTGATGGGCGCGGAAGATACGGGCGTGTCGGCGGCGAACCTGCGCGTCTGCGACGAGATGATCCGCATTCCGCAGGTCGGTACCATTGCTTCGCTCAACGTGTCGGTCGCTACCGGGGTGATGCTTTTCGAAGCCCTCCGACAACGCGACTCCGAACGGAAATAACGCGATCAATCAATTACGAATGACAAATTACGAATTACGAATGTCCGAACGCAAATAGCGCGGTCAATCAATTACGAATTACGATATCTGAACGCAAATTTCGCAAATGGGCGCAAATTAACGCAAATGATCGTAAAGTGAAAAACGAAAAGTGAAAAGTGAAAAGCGAGGCCCTTCGGGCGTTGAGGTCTTGAGATGTTGAAGTGGCTGAACGCTAAACAACAAACAACTAAACGTCCGAAGGATTGACCACTGAAAACTAAACAATCCAACTGTGAAAAGGGGGATGTCATCCCGACAGCCCCCCCTTCTGAAAATATGAAAAACTATTTTATGTACACTCAACATGAAACTTCCATTTCTGTCTTCTACGGTGTTTCGCTGCCGCCTCCGACATCGGCCGGAGGATTTTGCGGATCGGGCGCCGGCGGTTCCGGCTCCGGATCGGGCGATCCTCCTTTCGACCGCCGTCGGGCGATCGTCTCCTGCAACTGACGGCTTAGCGCGTTCACCCGGTCAATGACGCCGCCCAACTCTTCGGCCTTCACGATATCGTGCGTAATCAGCTCGTTCACCTGATACAGAGCCCCGATGCCGCCGATCAGGGAGCGGAATGCCTCGTCCACCTTCGGACGGATGGCTTTCATATTGTCTCGCTCGTAACGCTCCAGCTTCTCGCCCGAGCGCATGCCGTACAGCGTGTTGAATTCGTTGTTGGCTTTGTCGAGCATCTCGACCGGACCTTGCAGATCGAGCAAATGCACGTCGTCGCGATAATCCTCACCCAGCAAATCCTGCGTCAGGTTCGTCACCAAGGCCGTATTTTCGGCAAACGGTTGTTGGTTGGCCAGCCGATACGGTTTCAGGGCGAACGAGAGGCGTTCGGCCGCGGCGCGTTTTTCGGGCACGGGATGATACAGTCCGCTGTCGATCATTTGTCGCACGAAGACGAACAGGTCGTCGCGTTTGCGGTCGCATTCCTCGATTTCTTTCGTCTTGGCATACGCCTGATTCTGCTTGTAGGCCCGGTCTTCTTCGGCAAACAGCGTAGTGTACGTCGTGCGTAGCGGCGAGAGCAGATACTGCGTCGCGAATCCTTCACTGATGATGTCCAATACATCGTTATGATACTGATAATGCTCTCCGTTGCGAGCATTGTTTAGATTGATTTTGATGAATTCTTTCATGATGTGTAAACTTTAAGCGTTTTTCAATTTTTGAATTTGTTAAAAAATACGTTCAGAAAGTTCTGAAACCTTGCCGATGAACTTTTTTATACTTTCAGAAAGTTC
>NZ_JAUMYS010000105.1 GCF_030528505.1 Tannerella sp. | reverse complement strand
CATACGCATATACATTTAGCCCGCCTGCCAACCCTATCGGGTCTTGGCTTATATACGTTCCTGTTTCAGGCGAGTAATATCTAAACCGGTTGTAATACAATCCTGTTTCACTATCTTCATACTGCCCTTGATAACGGAACGGACAATCATTCAAAGAACGTCCTGCGAAGGTACGAATTTTTCCGTAGATGTCAAATTCCGCCTGCCAAGTTTTTATACCTTCGGCATCATACATTTCCGCAGGTGTGCCGAGATAGTCGGTAATAATACTGTACGCCTTATTGCCGACAAGTTTGGCGGCGGGGCGGAACGTGCCTTCGTCGAATACCCATGTTATAACGTTTGCTTCTTTTGCCCCTTCCCTCCACTCGTGCAGCGGGGTGTTTCCGTCCCAGAGCCAGCGTGTGGTGATGCCGCCAAACGTCTTCGAGATACGCCGTCCCAAGGCGTCGTATGTAAATGTTACGGGTTGGCCGTCGGGGCGGATCACCTCGCGCAGCGAGCCGTTGCGGTTCCACGCGTAATGCCACCGGCTGCCGTCGAGGCCGTGCTTCTCCGTCAGGTTGCCCTCCTCGTCGTAAACGTAGCGGGCTTCGTCCGAACGCAGCAGACGTCCGCCCGCTCCGTACTTGCGGTCACGGCGGTTCGAAGTACGAAACAGGTTACCCACGGCGTCGGGCACGCGAAAGAGACGTTCCGTGTCGTACACCGCCGTGGTAAGGAAGCCCCTTTCGTCGTAACTGAAACGGGTGAGTTTGCCCGTCTGTTCGTTCAGGACAGCCGTCAGACGGTCGCCCGTCTCCCAACGGTAACGCAGCGAGCGGGTGCGTGCCTGTCCCGTATGCGTGGCCGTATGCGTGACGCGACCCGCGCCGTCGTATTCGTTCGTGTGGCTTACACCGCCTGTCAGACTGCGGGAAAGTTCCAATCCCAAATCGTTATATCGCAGATGCATCTGCCAGCCGTCCATACTCATATCCTGCAAATCGCCGGCCGGGGTATAACCGCATTTCAGTGCGGCTCCCAGACTGCTCGTGACCTCTGTACGACGACCCAGACTGTCATACCGGCTGATCACCGTCCCTGCCTCGGACTGCTCTTCGGTGATGCGTCCCATCACGTCGCGAACCAGACGGATGGTCGAATCCGCGTTACGAGCTTCCACCAAACGGTCGTCGGCATCATAGGCGTACTGTTCGCAGGTCCCGTCGGCATACGTTATACCGGACAGCCTTCCGGCTTCGTCGTAAGCATACTCGTCGCATACGCCGCCCGGACGCTCTACCCGGCGCACGGCTCCGCCCGGATGACGGTCATAGCGTTTCGTCGCGCCGTCGAAACCCGTCTCTTCGATGATGCGGCCCGCCGCATCGCGCCGGAAAACATACTTCTCGTCCGCCTCGTTGCGTAAGGAGACGAGACGGTCCTCCGTATCGTAATCGAAGCGTATCGTACGGCCGTTTTCCGTCCGGCTCTTCAAACTGCCCAAAGGCGTATAGCCGAAGGTCACGTAACGTGTCGCGTCTTGGGCGACAAGTACCTCGTCGTATTCGTTATATTTCAGTTTTACGACATTGCCGTCAGGCAGCTGAGTCTTCGTCATACGTCCCAGGGCATCGTACATGTAACGTTCGGCTTGGCCCGAGCCGCGGCGGTGCGACGTGACCTGCCCCCGATGGTCGTATGTCCATTCCGAGCAAAGCCCTTCGGGATACTCCGCGCGGATAAGGTTGTACTGCTCGTCGTACGCGAGGCGGGCCTGCCACTTACCGGCATCGTATATCTCGCTGACCAGATGACGGTCGTTGTAGAGATATTCCTTTTCCGTCCCGTCGGGCGTGATCACTTTACACAAAAGACCGTGCTCGTTATATTCGTAATGTGTCGTCGCACCGCCGGGCGTGGTTTCCCTTACGAGCCGGCCGGAAGTATCGTACCCGAAAGTGCTGCGGCCGCCGCCCGGATAGGTGACCGAAAGCAGATCACCCGTTTTCTCATCGTATTCGTGCCGTAATACGCGACCATCGGCATCGATTGTCTCCGTCTCCTCTCCATGAAGATTATAGAATCGCTCCCGGTGGCCTCCCAAGGCGTCGATCTCGTCGGTGATCAGCTTATCGTCCGTATATTCGTAACGTTCCTTGCCGCCCTTGCTGTCGGTAAACACCGTATATCCGTCGCCGTACTCGAACCATCCTTCCAGCAGACCGCCGTCGCCCCATGTATGAATGCAGCGCGCCTCGGAGGTCGTGCCGTCGTATTCCCAGTAGAAGCTGTGACCCGTACGATCCGTTTTTTGGACCATCAGGTGGTTTTCATAAGCCATCCGCGTGGTCTTACCCATGGCGTCGGTGATTCCCGTAAGGTCTCCTTCCGAACCGTATTCGTACTCCACAAGCGTCTCCCGACGAAGGGCGTCGACACACAGCTCGACTTTGATCACGCGTTTATTTTGATCCGTGGTTACCGCGTAATGCCGTCCGGCACTGTCGACGATTGTATGCAGAGAACCGGACTGATAGCCCAGCTTGATGCCGTGCCCCGCTTCGTTGCGCACTTCGACCAGCGACACTTTTTCATCGGCCTCTTCGATCAATGGAAAAATATAGCTTAACCGGTCTTCATGCGAAAACATTTCATACCCGTCGCCGCGATGGTAGAGCGTCAGCTTTTCATCTCTGTGAAACGATTGTTCTCCTTCAACGATGCGTTCGAAGATGGCCGTGCGGCCATCCGGCAAAAGAACGGTCAAGCCTTCTCCTTCTCCCTCTTCACCCTCCGAAAAAAAGAGACGCATGTCCCAGTTCGAATGTACGCCATGTCCCAACAAGCCTTCCCAACGGCTGTCACTGTACCAGACCCGTTCCCACGAAAAAGGTAACGGACCCGGAAATTCAAAATCGGTCCCTTCATAATACACAACTCCCGTAGCTACATCCACAGGATCGCATTTACCTATCTTGTTTTTCGAAGACAGCTTTTTCTTTATTTTCTTGATGAGCTTACTGAATACTCCCTTTGTGGCTTTGGTGATTTTTTGGACCGTCTGGACTGATTTGACGGCTTTGGATGCCTTGCTTGCCGCAGATGCGTATTTGGATAGCTTAGACAGTTTTGCTCCTTTCGTCAATGCGCCCATACCTTTGCCTCCGAAAACAAGATCGGCGATGCCGACGATCACCTCACCGGCCACCTCGGCGCGTTCTTCATTACTTCCCTTAACGACCTTTTCATCAAACGTGTCGGTTACTGAAGTCTTAATGGCCTCATGCGTCTCCGATAAATTCGTTCCGAACACTTTATCAAACTTTGCAAGTCTTTCTTCAGGCGTTTGAAGACCTTTGGGCCCGGGCATCAGAAGACCTGGCACGGACATGTATTGCCCATAGCCCACAACGGCAATACCGCCTATCGTGGCAAGGCCGGAGAGGGTCTCGACCGGGTGGATAACGGTGTTAACAAGCCCAGAAATCGTAGAGCCGATACCCTTTAACACGCCTTTTCCAAAACCGCGATAGATATCTTCATTTCCGGTAGCTTTCAGAATCCCGGACACGGGAGCAAGCAGAGCAGCACCCAATACCTCACTTACTACCGGAAAAACATTCTCATCCCATATTTTCAGTGCCCGATCTTTCAAATCTGAGGCCTTCTTGTAAAGATCCTCAAGTGAAGCCATGATGGAAGCAAAGTCGAGCCGTGGCAAGATACGTATGGTACCGCCGTTCCCACAACGGCAATACGACTTCATCAGGAGCGGTTGAGCCCCTTCGATAAACCATGGACGCTTCGGATAATTTTGCCACTGAGGCATAACCGGCAAGCAAGGCATCCGGGTGACAAGACAAACACCGAAAGGCATAATGTTAACAAGCGGTATGTTATCGCGTATGGTCGCCCCCATGGTGCCATGATGATTTTGCCGTTTGGGAGAGGCGATAAGCGGAGTGGGAATCGTTCCCCGGTCACATAAAAGAAAGACCCCGGTCTGTACATAATCATTCTGTCCCATCGCTTAATCTCCTCCTTCTGATTTTTCGATTGTCAGTTCAAGTTCTTCGGCTTTTTCCCATAGCGACTGGATACGCGTCGAGGTCTGAAAAAGACCATAACTGATCAGACGATAATCGTCTTCTCTTTGATCCATACGATATACTTCGGTGAAGGACACTTCCACATCAACAGCCGGATTTTGTTCCCCTGTAATCAGCCGAAGCATCTTACGCACTTCATCTTCCCGATATCGATCACTCACAAGCCCGCCCAGATGAGTCCATTCTTCTTCTTTCTCATTTTCCAACTCTCTTTTGAGCCACGTGGTTTTAAGAGGTAAGGCAATTCCTTCGGCAAAATAATCGGGTTTTTCTATTTCACCCGTAAAGCGCTCCCCGAATTCGCCCGCAGGTTCATGGTTGTACTTTAACTTATGATTTAACTTTATCATGTTGCACAATGCCGAAACAATCGGATTCACCTTCAGCAAACCCAAAGCCAACTGCATACGGTTTTCTCCGTTTATCGCTTCCCATAGAGCATCGGCCTGTTCCTTCTCTGCTATTCGTTCGTACAACTCATTCTTATATGTCTTGTTCCAGACTGAACAAAGATCAAAATCAGTATTGACTCCGGTAATCGAACCCTCTTGGTCGATCTTTATATCCATACATGCAGGAAAAGCAAACAGGAAATACATTTCGGCCACAGAGTTGGGATTCCAATCGAATTGTAAATTCTTCATCCTGAATGTCCAAACCTGAATGTGTTCCGACTCGATTTGCTTCAATTTCCACTCGCACAGGCCCGTTATCCGGTTATTTGTCAAGTAACCGGGATATATATACTGCATTTGTTTCCATACAAATGAATAAGTACGGTGATAGGTATCTGCCACATTATTCATCATTGGTCAGTATTTTCTTTTTATTTAATTATTTAATTACTGTCGATTCTGGGAGAACGAATATCAATCTTGGTGGAACCGGATAAACCCATTTTGGCCGTTTTCACATCTACGGTTCTGCTTCCTTCGATATCGATTTTCGGAGCCTGCTCCAA